>NZ_CAXLMO010000015.1:0-71737 GCF_964187635.1 Candidatus Seribacter sulfatis
CAGGAGGCATTCTATCATCCAAATCCGTAGAAACCACCCGATGGAGAATCTCACTTTCTTCCAAGTCATTAGGGACGATGGCTGGAAACCCAGATTTCCCTCCCTTGTAGGCAAATTCAGCAAAGTCTAATCGTAAACCGCCCTGTGGATCATCCAACCCGTGACAGGCAAAACAATGTTCAGATAAGATCGGACGGATTTGCCGATTAAAGTCAATTTTTGCCGACAGCAAGGAGGCAAAGAATAGGAAAACAAACCAACTTTGTTTAAAGTTCATCAATATACGATGTCTCGGGAAGCTAAATTATTTCCAAAAAAACATGAGGGAAGAAATAAACTTATTTAGGAGAAGAACCAGGAGGACCGCCTCTTGGACGACGACTACCCCCGTCACCCGGATTTCCATTCTGCTGAGGCTGACCACTTGCTTCCGCTTCCTTCTGCTGTGCAACCCGTTCAGCAACTCTTTTTACTTCAGTAACTGTTTTTTCCTTCCGCTCCTCATTTACAATTGCTTCCGCCCAGGTCATAGCAATCTCAGGATCCTTACGAACCACCTCGCGAACAAATCTTTGAATGGGTTCATCCATTAGTTCGCCGGATGGAAATTGATTCAGCCAATCAGCGGTGGCTGTCGGGTCCTTCCGTGCCCACTGGGTTACTACCTCCTCCATACTTTCGGACCGTGCCTCTCCCTCGGGCATATTGGCAACCCACTGGGCTGCATCGACAGGGTTTTTACGGGCCCAAATCTCGGCCACATCTTCACTCACAGCAGCCTTGACTTGATTTTCCTCCATGTTATCAACCCACTCGACTGCACGTCCGAGATCCTCACGGGCAATCTTTTCCCCAATTTCCCGGTACGCGAAATTTTGCAAAGATCCTTCCGGCAAGTTTTCCGCCCAGGTCATGGAAATATCCTCTCCTTTTTTCCAAGTCTGCTCAAATAAAATAGATGCGGCACGACCGCGAACCCGACCGTAGGGTAATTCAGACATTAAATCCGTGGCACCGACTAAATTATTTTCTGCCATTCCACTTATTATTCCCACAAAATAAGGGTTTTCACTCCCTTCCCCACCGTCAAAGTTCTCCCTTGCCCATGCAATTGCCTCATCTGAATTCTTTCTGGCCCATGAGTCCATAATTGAACCAGACCCAATCCTTTGCTCAAAACCATCCAAACTTTTTACCCATTTCATCGCACCCTGTGGATTAACCTGTGCCCAGCTATATGTAAGCAGTCTCAATTCGCTGAAACGACTCGGTCCTTCGGGGAGTTTGTCATACGCTTCTATGGCACTGGCAATATTATCCTCGGTCGGGTTTTTAAGCAGCTCGGCAAATGCCTGCATTCGAACAACAGGGTTTCCGGATGCCAGTCGTTCAGCAATCGAATCTCGTGATTCGGTCTCAACTTCTTGATCGGGAACAATATTGTTCTCCTGAACTGGACCTTCATTGGAAACCGAAGCCTTTCCTATTTTTGAAGAGGTGCCCGGTACTGAAGTATCCGGTTTTGTAGTCGTCTTGTTCGGATTAGTCACTTCAGATCGATTTACAGATAAACGATCGCTTTCCATTTTCTGACTCAGTCCATACCAATAAGAAATTGCTATGGTAAAAAGCCATACAAATGCGAGTAGTAGTTTATTCATAATTCTAATTTTGCCCGGTTTTGTGAGTAGATATGATTCTGAAAACGGAAAGCACCGAAATCAAGCTCCAAGCGAGAAAAAAACAGATTCCACCGATTGGGGTTAAGCCGGAAAATTCGGAATATCCTCCTATAATTCGAAAATAGATTGGGAATGAAAAAAGAAAAATTCCAAGAACTAAAAATATTGCCGATACCACAAGTAAAACCGGACGAGTTCCACTCGAGACCATAAAAAGCACCAGCAGTATCAAAAAGAGAGCATGAAACAGTTGAAAGTGGGTGGCATAATTAAAAGAAAATCGATCCCGAGGTGATGCAACAAACAAATCCTCTAAACCATGCGCTCCCCATGCACTGAGAAGAACTGAAGTGCCGCCCAGCAGTCCCCCCAAGAAGAGGAAGAACCATAACCAATTATTACCTTTCATATTATTTCCATTCGCTCAATGCTAACAATGATCTTAACTAAAGCATATGAACGAAGTAAAGAACTACAAAGTTGCAGACTTTTCTGCAATCCCATCACAACCTTGCCCGTGTGGAGAAACAAAAAGAGCATTTCTAGATGATCCCGAACAAACCGCTTCTATTCACATCGTGACTATTTCCGAAAAGAGCAGAATGCATTACCATAAAAAAATGACTGAAATTTATTATGTTTTGGAGGGGAATGGAATTTTGGAAATCGATCACGAGAAAATAAAACTTAAAAAAGGAATCTCTGTTTTGATTAAGCCTGGATGCCGGCACCGGGCAATTGGCAATCTAACTTTGATCAATGTGCCCATTCCCGCGTTTGATATACACGACGAATGGTTTGATTAATTGGCTAAAGATTCATCCCCAACCTGGCTAGCAGCTTTGTCATCACCAAATAAAGAATAACCGTTAACAAAATTCCACATCCCAGGGACAAATAAAAGGATATCCCTTTTTTCATCATCCATGGCATAACCAAAAACATGGGAAGGGAGGGAAGGACATACCAAAAAGTTCCTTCTGCATGCGTGATCAATTTTTGTGCATCCTTGGTTTCCTGAAAAATCCATATCATTCCAAGAACGGAGATTAACGGAAGGGAAGCAATTAAACTTCCGAGTAAAGGGAGTCGTTTGGAAATCTCAGACACAATCACGATAATCAACGCGGTGATTGCTATTTTAATGATGTACCAAGCCATATGAAATAATGTAGAATGGAATTAGAATTATCCAAGAAAAAAACCATGTGGGGAAAAAGGAAAGAACAATTTTACAAAAAAGGATTCCTTTGAAATAAAAAACGGTTATTTATTCATTATTATAAAGTAATTCCGAGACTAGTATTCTACCCGGTTTGAATCCTAATAGAACCTAATTTTAAAAAATTCGGTAGACGATGTATTTTTTTCTTAATGTATGCTAATAGCATCGTATTCTTTAATGATTCATATTATGATTTCTATTTTGAAGAGTTAACGATTGGCGTCGATCTGTAGTGGAATTCTTCTTTATTTTTTTAGTTGATGGGTACTTATTTTTTTAATTTATTTTTAATTCTAGCATCTCAAATGGCCGTACTATCCGTCTGTGACGGAAGAACGGAGAATGTATCTGCCAGGCTATTTTCGGATGAATTAATCAATACACCTACAAGTGAAGAATTTCGAAATCGCTTTGAATTTGATAAACTTAATCTTTTTCTCTCCGACCGCCTATCCTTTTGGAGTGACTTAGGATTTGCTGAGCTCAATTCCCCCGAGGATGGTTTTGCCTACCTGCCATTTGCAAATGGAGTTAGAAATATCAGTCGGATAAAAACAGTCCGCCCCCCGAACACAGAGGAGATGCAACTCAATCACCCCTTATCCACAAGAAAAGACAAAACAGCCAAATGGTTAGTTTCGATGTGGCAACCTGAAGAAGTTTTTCCAATCCAATTGGAAGAAAAAGAAGCCCTTCAAACAATCTCAATTTTACCCGGTATTAACTTGAGCTTCGAACAACCGGCAAATCGTTTCAATCACTCTGTTTTCTCATGGGAGAACTCTAAGTGTTTAAAGGAAATAAAAGATGAGGAATATTTAATTCCTAATGCCCTTTTAGACGCGATAGTAAAAAGTAACTTTGAACTTTTTTTCCAACAAACCAAGATCGTCGATGAAGAACTTCATGCAATTTACCTAAAGGTATTACACACAATACCCCAACATAATGTCGTCAGGGCAACATCACTTAGCATGACTAATTTAAGCACTTATCTTTTAATAGGGGGTTTGATTTGTATTTTTATAACTAGATATACTAAAAACAGTTACTCCGATTGAGCCCAACCTTCTAATGAGCGGGCACAATCAAGTAGAGATAGACGAAATCACAAAAAAACCAGACCAAAATAGAACGAATTGGTAGTTCACCTTCGAGAGGAAAGAAGGATTTCGAATGAGGGCCGTCTATCGGCACTGAAAAAAGTTACCTTACAGCTCGATACCTTCGTTCTGAGTTCTGTAATGTACCCTTTCAACTCACTATATGTATTACCAAACAAACCGATCGATATTTCAAGTTCTGCTAAAAGGTACAACCAATGCCCCACCGTCAGTCCAAATCAACACCAGTTGAAAAATAAATAACTTCCCCTTAATTCACATTCCAAAGTTCGTGACAGTAATAAGGATTTACCTTTAATTTAAACGGACGAAGTAAAGGCTTATGTAATCGAAGCTATAACAATGGAGCGGATCTAATTATTTATCTTAATTACCGCTATCCAAGGTTTTAAATAATTTGAAAAGCGGATTTTTGGTAGTGATAAATAAAGAAATATCAGAATTTAAAACTTCTTTGTAAGTATCTAAGGTTTTAATAAAACTGTAAAATTCAACCGCACCTGGGCTTTTATTATAAGATTCAGCATAAATTGCAGATGCATTCGCATCCGCCTCACCATAAATTTGCTCTACACTTCTGTATGCCTCAGACTCAATCTCTGCGAGATCTTTTTCTTTCTTACCCATGATCTTTGCTGCCTCACCGGCACCTTCTGAACGAAACCGATCTGCGATTTGGTTTCTTTCACTCACCATGCGCTCGTAGATACGACGACGTACGGTTTCGTTATAGTTTATTCTCTTGAAACGAACATCTAATAATTCAATCCCAAATCCTTGAAGTTTAGCAGCCGCTTTTTCTAAAATTTGTTGCTCCACTAATTCGCGACCTATTTTGATTGGGTAAAGCACACCGACCTTACCAACCCCTTGGACCAAAGACTCATCAATTCTAGCCTTACGATCTTTATCGGTACGAACAATTTCAATTAGCTCGTGTTTTGCCACCGCATTTCTGATTTCACTTCCGAGAATATCATCCAAGCGAGACAGTGCACTCCGTTCATCGCGCAAGCGAAGAAAATATTGCATTGGATCATTAATTCTCCAACGAGCAAAAGTATCTATAATCAAATAAGTTTTATCTTTGGTCGACATTTCATTGGAAGGTCCATCCCAAGGTAAAAAACGTTTTTCAATTCGGTTGATTTCTTGAATAAATGGCACCTTCCAGTGCAAACCTGCTTCCGTCTGTGGATCACCAATCGGTTTGCCAAATTGAGTGATTATGACTTGGTCGGTTTCTTCGACAACATACGAACAAACATATACTGCCCAGAATAAAAGAATGATTGGAATAAGTGCTAATTGTAATTTCATCTTTAAAGTTCTCCTTTTGATCCAGCATCCAATTTAAGAAATGGTAAAACTTGGGAAGCATCTTCATCTAAAATTATTTTCTTTCCCATTTGCGGAATCACTTCCTTCATCGTTTCCAAATAAAGTCTAGTCCGAGTAACTTCGGGTGCTTTTTCGTATTCTTCAAAACGATAGTTAAAACGAGCTACATCCCCCATTGCCTCATTTACCCGCTTCAATGCATAACCTTCCGCTGCCTGTATTTTTTGATCGGCTACTCCACGGGAACGGGGAATTTCTTTATTATATTCTCCGTTGGCTTCGTTAATCATACGCTCGCGCTCCTGTTGAGCTTGATTCACCTCGTTAAAAGATGCTTGAACGGGAGGTGGAGGATTTACATTCTGGAGTTGTATTTGGTCAATACTAATTCCTAATTCATATTTTTTTACCAGTTTAGCTAGTCGTTCACGTGCCTCTTCCTCAATCTCCTGCCGGCCAATGGTAATGACTTCATCCACAGTTCGATCCCCTACTACTGTTCTCATAACCGATTCTGAAATATGGCGAAGAGTTCCCTCAGGATCGAGGACTTTAAATAAGTAAAGTTCTGGGTCATTGATCCGATACTGGACAATCCATTCAACCACTGCTGCATTTAAATCGCCCGTCATCATACTTTTTTCAATATCACGGGCACGACGATCAGCGAACTGGGTAGGATTCGTTCCACCTGGAGTACTAAAGCCATATTCTTGTTTTAACTGGCGGCGTACTGGCAGTACATAAACCCGTTCTAAACCGAAAGGTAATTTGTAGCTAAGCCCGGGTTCAACAGTTTTAAGGTACTTACCAAATCTCAAAACTACTCCCTGCGACTCTGCAGGAACTGTATAAATTGAAGTAATCAAAGCGACTAGTACTCCGATAATTATAACGACCCAAATAATAATTCCTTTACGGAAAAAATCAGGGATGCGAATTTCTGTTGGTTGAGACATAAGGTATTTATAACATAGACTTTACACTAAAGGGTCAATCAATGATGTGAGAATTTCTCCGAAAACCAATGCTATTGATTCTTGGTTAAGTTATACTTTCGCCTGAGGGAACGAACAATAGCTTCTGCTTCGTAAGCAAAACCAGAAACTGGTTCTTTCGAAGTAAGGCGAATCGTCTTAGTCACAAAAGCAAGATCATCCACGAAAGGGCCTTCATGAATTTGATGACGGTCAAAAGGATAACTAGAAGGAAAACTTCGAAATGAACTCCCAGATTCTGAGTCAACTACTTGGAAAAATTTATTACCTTGTGATAAGGTTACTTCCGCACACCGCAAAAGACATAAATCACCCGTCATCGGAGCAGTGCCACCCTGAAAAGTAACTCGGTATAAACCTTTCTCTAAAGCAGTTTCAGAGTAATAAGATGGATTGTAAATACTCCCTACTCCACAACCGACAACCCCACAAAGGAACGAAAGAAGTAAAAGGTTATGAACTAATCTCACACTATATATCCTAATTCAGGTTGGAATATAGGACAAGCAGACTTAAGAACTTGTTTTCTTGGACTCTCGCTTACGAAGATTGAAATCGAGAATTCTCTTGCGTAGTCTAATATTTTGGGGAGTCACTTCTACTAATTCATCTGGTGCAATATATTCAATGGCACGCTCCAATGAAAACTTGATCGCGGGCGTCAAAGCTTCTGTTCTATCGCTGCCAGCCGCTCTGTGATTGGTTACATGTTTTGCCTTGGTCGGATTAACCGGAAGGTCCTCAGTCCTTGGGTTTTCTCCCACGACCATCCCTTCATACACTTCCTCACCTGCCCCAACGAATAATTTACCCCGAGTTTCAATATTACGAAGGGCGTAAGTATTCGCCTCCCCTTTTTCCATCGAAACTAGTGTGCCTGTTCTTCGAGTTCGAATATCTCCCGAATCCGGACGATATTCCTTAAATAAATGCGACATTATCCCTTCTCCACTAGTCAGGTTCAAGAGTTCGAATTCAAAACCAATCAAGCCTCGTGTGGGAATAGTGGCTTGCAAGGTAGTTCGACCTTTGTTGGCAGACATCGATTCAACCTGTCCCTTACGATTGGCAAGAGATTGCATGCAACCCCCTACCGCTTCATCCGGTACTTCCAGGTACAGGGTCTCAAAAGGTTCGTGCGAGCGACCATCGATCATTTTTTTAATGACAGTGGGTCGGCTAACCAAAATCTCAAAGCCTTCTCTTCTCATTTCCTCGACCACCACCGCAACCTGCATTGCACCACGTGCATTGACCTTAAAATCAGCAGATCCGTCCATATCTTCCAGTTTAATCGAAATATTGGTGCGGGCTTCTCTCAGTAATCGATCCCGAATTTCACGAGAGGTTACGCGGTCACCTTCCCGTCCTGCCATCGGTCCATCATTCACAGAAAAGGACATCATCACGGTAGGTGGGTCGATTTCTACAAAAGGAATAAGTTCGACTTCTGGGTCACACGAAAGAGTTTCTCCGATATCCACTTCTTCAAAGCCCGATAAGCCGATAATATTTCCCGCCACGCCTTCCGCTGAGTCATTAGTAGATAAAGCAGAATATTCAAAAATTTTCGAAACCTTCGATCTTTCCGGAGAGGCATCAGATCGCAAGCGCCAAACTGAATCTCCGATTTTCGCAGTTCCAGAGATTACTTTACCCACCGCAATTCTGCCTACATAATCAGACCAATCGACATTAGAAACAAGCATTTTAAAACCATCGCCTTCTTCAATTGTGGGGGGAGGAATCTTGTCTGCCAAAACTTCAAATAAAGGTGTCATTCCATCCTGTTCGTCTCCTAACTCTCTTACCGCATAACCATCCTTCGCACTGCCAAAAAGAAAAGGAGCATTGAACTGATCATCACTCGCTTCTAATTCAAGAAAAAGCTCGAGGACTAGGTCCTGCATTTCCTTAGGTCGGGCATTGGGCCGGTCCACCTTATTAATAAACACAACTGGATTTAAACCAGCAGCGAGTGCTTTTTGTAGTACAAAACGAGTTTGTGCCTGCGGGCCCTCATAAGCATCCACTACGAGCATTACTCCATCTACCATTTTCATTACACGCTCCACCTCACCACCAAAATCAGCGTGGCCTGGTGTATCTACAATATTGATTAGAAATTCATTCCATTGAACCGATGTATTTTTCGCCTTAATCGTAATACCACGTTCTTTTTCCTGATCCATCGAATCCATGGCACGTTCTTCCACGACTTGATTATCGCGAAAAGCTCCGGATTGCCTCAGCATTTGGTCGACTAAAGTCGTTTTTCCATGGTCGACGTGAGCAATAATTGCGATGTTTCGGATCTTGTCTGAAGTAATTGATGGTGCACTCATGAGTGCGAAGGGTCTAGACTCTTCCTTGGCATCTGGCAAGCGAAGGTTTTACTCAAAACTGAGAGTTTTTAAATTAAATATAATCTTTCGTTTTGAAATTTCTGATTACAGAACGAAAACTGAACAAATAGTGAGAGGCTACAATGAGTATATCCCAATGATAAAAACTGCGAGTACAGTCACTACGAATCCAACCGTTAAGCCGATGAATAAATGGGAAGCATCACTTGATACTTTATCATAAGATTTTGTTTCTGGCATATTTGATTTCTCCTCAATAATTGATGTTTAATACAATGTTTGCATAGAACATGCCAATTCGTTGAAAAGAAACTTTTTGTTTCAGAAAAAAATTATAATTCAAATAAAATGAATTTTATTCATTACTTTGATGTACTTAACAGCAAATACAAAGTGGCGCGGGAACTGGGATTCGAACCCAGGACCCTCGGTTTAGAAGACCGATGCTCTATCCAGCTGAGCTACTCCCGCACACTAATTAAGCACACAAAGATGCTTAAATATGAATTAGCTTATACTTCAAAATTCGATAAATTCGCAAGTTCAAAGACTTCATTTTTTCTTCGATCGACTTAAATACTGAAATAAATTGAATAATAGTAGTTAGTTTTGCTTGGCAGAACCCAAGCCTGGTATTTTGATGTTTAATTTTAATAATACTAAAACCCACAATAAACTATGAAGAAACTAAATTTCTCTCTTTTACTATTTTTCTCCGCAATTACTTCTCATTATGTGCGAGGGCATTGCCAAGTACCTTGTGGAATTTATGGTGATCAAAATCGTTTTGAACAAATGCTCGAGGATCAATCGACTATTGAGAAGGCATCAAAGGTAATCAATGAGCTTTCCGGAAAAAAAGATCCTCAATCTCAGAATCAGTTAACCCGTTGGATTACGACTAAGGAGGCACACGCAACTGCCATACAGAATACAATTGCGGATTATTTTATGGCTCAGCGGATTAAGGCTTCCGATCCGAAATATCAAGAAAAGTTAAGCAAGGCACATTCGGTAATAGTAGCGGCAATGAAATGTAAACAAACAATTGATCCGCAGTCTTCAGCTTCACTTAAAGCATCTATCTTATCTTTTCATAAAGCCTACGAAGGAAAAAAGAAGTAGAGTAAAACACAATGAATCCCTCCCTTACTTTATATGTCACCTCCAATGGGGTGGACCATGGTCCCTTGTCTTTAGAAGAGGCTGCAAAAAGAGTAGGTAGTGGAGAATTCAAACCCGACGACCTTTCTTGGCATCAGGGAGTATCCGGATGGGTACCGTTAAAACAACTTCCCGAGTGGTCACAAATAAATAAAACTCCCCTACCCTCGTTGGCTCCTGAGAAGGATAATATTGAGGATGGTTCTGCACTTAAAAATATCACCAACCATGCAAGTCCGGCTAACTCGAAAAAGATCAATCCAAGGAGTAGCCCAGCTAAAAGCGTAATTTCCTCGTCTCAGTCTTTTGAAGAAAAAAAGGGCGGAAAGGCAGGAATGGGAATAGTGGGAAAGCTGATGGTTTTAGTTGCTATTCTTGTATTTCTATCGACCCTAAGTGTGGTCGGGTTTCTGGTTTACAAAAACTTGGACCGATTTATTCCACCAACAGATGTAGAAAAGATTCAACAGGACAGCGTGAAACCGAGCGAATCGGAAAAGGAAGAAAAAAGTAACTTAATTAGTGAACCAGATCCTTTTGCTGCGCCGCAGGATGAATAATTTCCAGACCGCAAAAAGCTCGGTACTTAAATTACAACCCGGTAATTAACGATTTCAATTGAACGGGGAAATCCGCGGTCCATATCCAGTTCTACCAAGCAACCCTGCATCCCAACATCGCCATCTGCGACTGGACACTTCCTGGGCATTCCATCTATAAACCTTCCGAGGCACGCCTCAATATCTCGGCCCAAGACCGATTCTCTTGGCCCAGTCATTCCTATATCAGATTGATAAGCAGTACCCCCTTTTAAAATTCTTCCATCCGCGGTCGGAACATGAGTATGGGTACCAAAGACTAGACTTACTTTTCCATCGAGGTGCCATCCCATTGCTTCTTTTTCGGAAGTCGTTTCGGCATGAATTTCAACAATGATTGCATCTGTATCGGCCTTCATTTCTTCGACCAAGCGACCTGCCGTTTGGAAAGGACAACTGACTTTTGGTCCCATAAAGGTTCTACCCAGTACGGTGAACAAACCAATCCGTTGATTATTAACAGAAATAACGAGTCGATCCCGACCTGGATTAGAAGAAGGTAAATTTGCCGGACGACAAACTCTATCTAATTGATCGATCTCGCGATTAAAATTCATTTGATCCCAAACATGATCTCCAAGTGTGATTGCATTTACCCCCGATCCAAGAATTTCCGTTGCGGTCTTTGCTGTGATGCCTGCACCACCCGCCGCATTTTCACCGTTGGCAATGATAAGATCAATTTGATTGTCTTTTTTATATCCGGCCAACTGATCATTCAAAAATTTCCTCCCCGGCCTTCCAACAATATCTCCTAAAATAAGAATTTTCAATTTCCAGCTTCCTTGCTTTGATAATAACATAGAAAACGATCGTGAACTAAGAGAACCAGATCATCTCGCCCGTCTCCATCCAAGTCCGCAATCAATCCATCACGGGGCTCGTTCACACCCCCCTTTTTACCGCGATAGTGAAGGTCTTTTTCGAAAACCTGAAAGTGAAGCACGCTCTCCCAATCTTTTTCTTTCTCGGAAAAAGACAAAAACTCGAGCACATTCTTCCTACCGTCCATACATAACAAGTCGAGGTTTCCATCATTATTAAAATCTCCCCAATCTACTCCGCCATGAATAATTTTAGGAAGATCGGTCAGATAACGCGAATGAACCTCCAAGTGACATTCCTGATTCGATAGTGATTGCCCAATTACATCAATCCCACTTGTACTTAATGAGTAAAAACCTTTTTTATTTTTTGATGGGAATGAATAGACAACCAAAGGGGAACGTGTTTCCTCCTCAATTTCTTCAGACTTTTCAAAAACTCCATCTGATAGTCTCTTTAAAATTACCCAATTTTTACCAGAATAATAAGCCAATTCCTTTTCCCCGTCCCCGTCGATATCATGTAAAATTGGGCACGCAAGTTCAGCCTTTGGATCAACTGAGTTGAATTGTTCGATCACTTGCAGATTTCCGTCCCTCCACTTGAGTGCACGTACCATGCCCTCGCCGGCAACAAGCAATTCAGGAGATTGATCGCCATTGACCTCCCCACTGCCTATATGAGAACGATTTTTTCCAAAAAGCACACTCTTACGAATGGCTGAATCCATTCCCACTAATTCAAGCTTACCCTTCCCGTTATTGAGCAGAAGTTGACCCGCTTCTCGATCGGACAATAATACCAGGTCGATGTGATCATCTTCGTTTAAATAACAGGGAAAGATAGCGGATGGTTCGCGTTTCCATTCATCCAATTCAATCTCCGACGAGACTTGATAATCCTTTCCATTTTCCTTTGACCATATTTGTAGAACAAAATCTGATCTTTTCTCGACCACGATCAAAATCTCATCACGATCATTTCCATCTAGGTCAGCACAGTGGGAGAGAATTGCATCGCCGTCCACGGAGAGAGGAACGGGAAAAGAAAATCTTTTGTTATCTGTGAATTCTGAGAGTCCGACAATTTTCTCTTCCGGACTCAAAATAAGAAGCCCTGGATTTTTGGTGGAAGAAAACCGGCAGGCCGAGAGTGAGCTAATTCCCTTAAGGGAAGGATTTTTTTGAGGTAAACCAAACTGCTCGTTTGTGCCACCGGGTAAAAAAAGGAATTCACCGAGTTTGGGCGAAGCTGCAATCAGGTCGACATTCCCATCAGAATTAAAATCTTCCATCACCCAGGCGGCTTTTTTTTCATCTCCGGGAAAAAGGTCATGACTCACCGCACCATAATCAGACAAGTCAGCCTCGCCCTCTTGTGGGCTAATCGAAAAGACGGTGACCTCACTGGACGTCCGGTCGATACCCACGAATTTAGATTCTTTATTCCCTTGGACATGCTCGACTGGATTAAAGGAAAGAAGAGAAAGATCAAAAGAATGCTCGGGGCCATAGCCGTCCTTTACTCCGTAGCGCACACGAATGGACCTGTCCTTTGTGGGGTCTAAGTAAAGCCAGTCATCCACTCCATCGTGGTCGAAGTCGGCCAAATGCAGTCCGCGTGCACTTTTACTTCCTTCCCGAAAAAGTTTTGAAGGGTATTTTGGTTCGCCTTTTTTAAAATTAATGACTTCAAGTCCCGGTTCAGTGAAAAGATAAAGTGTAGAACGACCTGGCTCTTTTCCGTTTTTAATCTTGATCGAAAACATACCAGAACGGAGCTTTCCAGATTCTACCTCATAGGGATCTTCCCACTTTAAATTTTCGGTACGGAAATAAACTTGCACACCGTTTTCAGGACTACCCTGGATCACATCTAGTAGACCATCCCCATTGAGATCACCTACTGCCAATACAGTTATTTTTTCAGGTACAAAAATATATTCCTTTTTATAAGGAGCATCCTCCAGGTCGGGATTCCAACGATCCGCCTGAACTGGGCTAACTCGGGGAGGAGTTTTTCCGTTCGCAGTACGGTAGAGAATTTCAATTCGCGAACGGTCTAGATTAAAAAAGAGGAGGTCGTTAAGACCGTCCGCATTCAAATCCTCACAAAGAAAAGTCCGTGCATTCCAGCTGGCCTTAATTACCTCCGGAGAAGAGAGGCGAAAAGAAACCGCCCCGACATTAGTGAATGCAAAAAAGAAAAGAAATGCACAGGTACATCCCCTCATTGAAACGGATAAGAAATTCATTGGCCAGTTTTGGGATATAATTTTCCTTTCCCTACTATTCCCCGCTGAATATTCTTCGACCAAGCGAGCAGGAAGTAAGGAAAACTGGGGAAATCACTTGATTTGAGTTCGATTTCTTCTTCAGATTCAAGGGTAGTTGTAGCCACCGAAGATAAAAAACTTACCAATTTTTCAAGGTCGACGAAGTCTAACTGATTCAAATCATCAGGCAAATCCACTATTGCTTGTTTGATTTCTTTTTTCTTCCATAAAGAATTTCCCTTACCTTGCAATCGGTTAATAACTTGATTGAGTTGATTGTTCTGTCCAAACGCCAGCAATAACCATTTTTCAGTAACTGCATAGCTCAGCGAACTTCCGCTCTCTTCCAATCCACGAAGTTTCCTTATGGTGACTCCCTTATGCACACGCTCCGAAAAAAGATCATTACCCGGAGCGACTGAATCAATCATCGTCCGCAAAGATCGGTCAAACAATTTTGGATCAGTAAGAGAAATTCCAAAAAAATCACTACTCTTTCCAAAGTCCTCAATCGATTCAATCTTGGCGGGCAGAAGAGAAAAGCTAAACGCTTCGTCTCCGAGTGTTCCCAGAACATCACGCCGAAAAGCCACTCCCGCTTTTTCCTCAAATGCCTGTATCTGTGAATTGACGAGGAGCAAGAGTTGAGGACTGAGTCCGGTAATTATTTCTTCTATTGTTGGCCAAATCCGTGCGAAGTCGTATCTAACCGAGGTGGCAGTAAATGCCTGCGTGGGAAAAAACTCGTACTGAACCGCTTCCTTTTTTTCCTCGTTTTGAACGAAAGAAAAAATTCCTTCGTATTTACTAAAAAAAGCAGCAGTCGACAGAACTAAATTTTTGTCAGTCGGCTCTATTTGCATACCAAGGCATTCCATTGAATCGAGCCCCATGGCAGAAATCAACTTGGATGTGGTCACTCCAAAGGGGTTTTCCGGAATTTGCATGTCCGGAACAGATTCCGCTTCTTCAATTAATCCCTGGAGTTGTTCAAAATCAATAAACATTCGGGCTGCCCCGCGGTCGATCTCATCAAATAAATCCAAGTAATTATCATTTTTCTCCATAGATGCAGACGGCGATTTCCCGGTGACTCTGAGGAGAGAATCCCTGACATGATCTTCTCCACCAAGGAAAACTCCAAGAGTTTGATCAATCAGAACTACTGCAAAGCTTTGCTTTTTTTCTTTCCCATTATCGGGCCCAATCCAATAAACCTCTTCACCCGCGATTGTTTCTCTTTCCCAAGAAAAACTTCCGTCCGAAGATGTCACTTCTTTTTTCATCCATTTCAAGGTGCCTTCCCACTTTTTTTGAGTGAAATCAGTTTCAACGAGCAGTGTCATCTCCGGGATTTCCTTGGATAATAATTTCTCGAGGTTACCCACTGCCAGAATTGCACCGCCTGACATTGAATCAACCCACTCCTCCATTCGCTCAAACATAAACCCGACTTTTTCCGAACTATTTGCGGAATCACTTTGCATTTTATTCTCGGTCCATTCCCACATTTTCTTCCATGCCTTGGATTCTGAAAACTCTCCGAGTGGACCAGATTCAATCGATTTTCCCAATCCATTCCAGTCATCCACCTCCAAAAGAAAAACGGTATTTTCGGGAAGCATGTGCAACAGTCCGGATTCCGCTTTTGAATGCAGACAAAAAAGTACGCAGTGAATAGAAATTAGAAGGGAGCGAATCGAGGTATTCATAATAAAATCATTGAGGTGGGGAAACATAACGGAATCCGGCATTGGGATTCCGGGGGTCAAATGCAAAGGCGTCACGGTTTTCCAGAAAAGTCTTTAATTGGCGGACCGGAATTGAAAATCCAAGTCCTTCCGCCCCACTGCTTACCACTTTCATATTGTTCACCCCGACAACCTGTCCGCGATAATTAAATAAGGGACCACCTGAATTCCCCGGGCTAATTTCAGCAGTTGTTTGCACATGCAGACGAGACTGGATAATACGATTCCTTAAACTTACAATTCCCTCCGAGACACTGCGTTCCAATCCGAGTGGACTTCCGATTGCAAATACTCTCTCTCCCTGCTTGAGATCATTCGAATTCCCCAGTGGTACGGTCGGAAAAGTTTTTCGACCGGATTGGCCCTCAATTTTCAACAGAGCGAGATCAATGTTACCACCAGTCGCCACGATCCTTACATTATCATAATTTTCTTTGATTAATTCATTTTTTCCTTTTCGAAACCGAGTGATCGAAATTATTCGCTCCCCTGCAACCACATGATCATTAGTTACCACATACCCATCCGGATGAACAATGAAACCAGAGCCCAACCCGACCGGAGTTCGAATCATTACCACCGCTTCCCCAAGTCTTTCAACTAACGCACCCAACGGTTGAACTGAAGCTCGGGGATTTTGCCTATACAGATGATTTCCTGCTCCTGAAACCTGCTGGCTCTCTTCAGAAAGATTGCGGGTAACTTGTAAACATTCCCTTGCTGGAATTTTAATCAAGTCAAAGCCCAAGTCTACAATCCAGTAATCAGCATTTTCCTTAATTAATTCCCCAGAAATTGAACTTCCATTTTGTAATTCAACCTTGATTTTCTCAGCGGTACAGAAAAACGTAAAAATGAACAGATGGGTCAGAAAGAATATATATTTTCTCATACTAGATATGCAATATTGAGTGCTCAATTATAAAGCTTGAGATTAGTCTACCAAACATAATTTTAAATACTGTGACCTTTTCCATCAAGCAATCGCTGCAATTAAAAGAGAAAAACCAGGGCGGATAGATAATACTTCAAGAATTCGCCACTCTTTCTCTTCTCCAAGATAAGCATCAATACTGCAGAATGGCACAATCAATTAATTAGGATAATGAAAACTGGCCTGTGAACAATTTCCAAAGTTTGCCCCGTGTAACGCCTTTGGTTTTGCGCCCTCTAATTCGGTATCAAGAATCATCAAACGCATTTTCCCTTTAGAAGATCGTTCCGTATAAATAATATGCCTTCCATCATTTAACCAAACCGATTGTAGTCCATGGCTCACTCCTTTGGTCAGTTGTCTACTTTTTCTAGAATTAAAACTGTATTCAAATATTTGAAACCCACCCCCCACTGCTGCTGTAAAACTAATTTTGGAGGAATCGATGGGATTCCAAGAAGCTTCGGTACAATGAGAACTCACATTAGTTGAGATCCGAGTGAGGGAACCTGTGGAAAGAGAGAGTTCATATAGTTGAGGTTTTCCTCGGCTATCTGATGTCACAATCATACGGCGCCCGTCCGAAGACCAGCAAGGTCCGGATTCATTACTCTTATTCTTGGTCAATCTTTTTGGCTTTGATCCAGGATTAGGTGCAATCCAAACCTCCGGGTTACCGGTGCTCGAGAGAATCAATGCAACTTGCGAGTTTTTAGGGTTTTGTACCGCACTTAAATTACTGCCACGATAATTCGCAATTGTACGAATTTTTCGAGATTCCAAATCAAGATAAAAAATATTGTTAAACAACTGACGATTACTGGTAAAAAAAATGCCTTGCCCTTTATTACCCCAACTCGCGTTAAAAGTAATTTTTTTAAAATTAGTATTAGGTCGACTCGTAGACATCAGCGCATTGGAAACAAATATTTCCTTATATCCAGATAAGTTGGATAAATAAGAAATTTTTCCGGCAAAAAAGCCTGGGGTTTTTAATAAAAGGTTTACCACCTTATCACATCCTCTAAGTAAAGCATCATCGATTGAATCTCCCCCTGAAGCTAAAGTTTTCATTATTCTCGGAGGACTGCCGGACTGAATGGTAATGCCAACTTGATTCCCTCCTTTTGCCGAAAATGTAATACTGTATTGACTTTCTTTTGGATGACTTAACCGAAACCCACCATGCAAAGAAAAGGCTTTTTGGATGAGCGGAACCAAGGTGGAAGAGGTCGATCCGAGATCGACTGCTATTTGCTTCCGAGCGAGATCTGATTCGATACCGGGAAGGAGTATCTTGTTTCCACTCTGTGCAGACAAAGAAGAAGATGTGCAAACCATCGCACTCAACATTAAAATTACCAAAGAAGAAAAAGAAGTTCTTCGCAAATTATTTATCCAATCATCCATATCCACATTCATGATTCTATGATTCAATAAAATTCTTACTCTCAGCAAGTTCAAAAGAGTATTTTGACTATAATTTTGATTGTGAGAAAGAATAAATGCTCACTTTTAAATAACTTTTCATTTACTCGAACAAACACTTACTCCATTATAGGTTCTTTTGAATTATGTCCGAACAACTTATTACCGACCTTCTCAAGCAAGTTAATTATCCTGGATTTAGCAGGGATATCGTCTCTTTTGGTCTCATCCAGGAAACGCGTTTCGAAGATGGACAAGCCTTTGTGAAGGTTGAAATCAGTACCGCGGATCCAACCCTGCCAAAAGTCCTTAAAGGCGAGATTGAAAACAAGCTCATCCAGGAAGAGTCAATACAGGGAGTAGATATTCAGATTATAGTTAAGAAACCTGCTGTTGATCGATCAACAAATGCAGAGAATAAGGAAAGTGCAGTACTCCCAGGGGTTAAAAAAATTGTTGCAATAGCGAGCGGTAAAGGCGGCGTTGGAAAATCAACTATGGCAGTCAACTTGGCCTGCTCTATTGAACAAATTTTATCCAAAGACTCCTCTGCACCAATTAAAATAGGCTTAATGGATTGTGATGTTTATGGACCGTCAATTCCACTCCTGATTGGAGCCTCAGGACAACCAAAGGCTTTGGGAGATAACTTAATTGCTCCCATCGAAAGTTATGGAATTAAGGTAATGTCGATGGGATTACTCGTGGATGAAGAAACACCCGTTGTCTGGCGCGGACCCATGGTAATGAAGACAATTCAACAATTTGCCGCTAATGTAGATTGGGGAGAACTCGACTTACTCTTAATCGATTTACCTCCCGGCACGGGAGATGCACAACTTTCCATCGCTCAGGTGATGCCACTCGATGGAGTGGTCATCATTACTACCCCACAAAAAGCGGCGGTAGATGTTGCCCGAAGAGGTGCAAGAATGTTTGAAAAAGTAAATGTTCCCATTCTCGGAGTGATTGAAAATATGAGTTTTCTTCTCAACGAAGAAAGCAAAGAGAAGTCCTATCTATTTGGTAAGGGAGGGGGCCCTATGACAGCACAAGCACTTTCAACTGCATTTCTTGGAGAAGTTCCCCTACACGAAGAAATAAGAATGGGGGGGGATCACGGGCTTCCTATTGTCGTTTCTAACCCCGATCACTTTGCAAGCAAAGCAATTACGATTGTGGCGAAAGAAATACTCTCGATTTTAAACTGAGCGAGAAAACAGCTAGAAGAGGAGGATTAGCTCTTAATTTCTTTGTGCAAAGTATGCTTCCGCATAAAACGGTTGTATTTCATTTTCTCAACCGGATCGCTTTGTAGCTTCTTATTACGGGAAGCCATGTATCGGGAAGGTTGTTTACCCTCTTTACGTGCAACTGTGCATTCAAGTATGATAGTATCTCTTGCCATAGTGTTGAAGATCATGTCTAAATAACCGAGGGTGGCAATGAAAAATTTAAGGTTTATGAATTACAAATTGCTGAAAAAAAATTTTTAGGATTTGCAAATTCAGCCTAGAATAACCATCCTTTGCTAATGGAAACTTCATCAAGCGATCATGTGAATTCTGAAAATTTACACCGAGAAATGCAACTTCGGCGTGAAAATGAATCTTCTCTTGAAGTCCCCGAAGTTGGAAATGAAAGCTCTGAGAAAGTCACAAAAGCACCTGACCCAATTCATCTCTCGGGGTCGTTGGCACAGGATGAAACTCTTGAACAACAAACACAAACCTCTCACCCAGGCATCCCTCTTGAAAGTGTAGATAATGTGGACGATGCCGGTCTTGACAGCACAAGGAATCCCGATTGGGAAGTGGTTAAACCAACTGATTTACCCAACGAACCAAAACCAAGCCAATTTCACAATGATCGATACTGGGATGAAAGAAGCCTGGATCGTGAACTTCAAGATAAAGACCTACAGCAGGAATTGATTGATCAGGAAATGGAAGACTTTAATAAGGCAGCCGAGAGAGGCGAAGATTTTAGCAGACCCAATTCGAATGAAGTACTCGATCCTTACTACCAAAGCGGTTCCGACTCCTCAGAACCCCCTTCTGCTGGAAATAGCCTAGACTCCTTTATTTAAAATGCATTCATCCCC
The DNA here is from genome assembly GCF_964187635.1 of Candidatus Seribacter sulfatis. Classification (NCBI taxonomy): domain Bacteria; kingdom Pseudomonadati; phylum Verrucomicrobiota; class Opitutia; order Opitutales; family Candidatus Seribacteraceae; genus Candidatus Seribacter; species Candidatus Seribacter sulfatis. The sequence goes on from NZ_CAXLMO010000015.1 coordinate 19,817, forward strand.
TAGTCGGATTGATGTAATTGGAAATACTCTTGCTCTCCAATGGCCTAACGGAGAAGAAAGCTTCATTGAGGCACCTCTCCTGCGCACTCAATCACCCAGTGCAGAAAACAAAGGAGAGACTGATATTTTTGGACAGGTTAGTGGTGGCCAAGTAAAAACTGAATACCCGAACATTAAGATTATAAAAGTCTCAACCATCGGAAATTACGCCATTCGAATACTATTTTCTGATGGTCATTCTACCGGAATCTATTCCTGGGAATACCTCCAAAAATTAGCAAGTCTTAGTCACAATTCCTGATTATATTAGCCCATAAAAAAATTAGCAGGGCGAACAGAGAATATTAAGCAAGTCCCCTATTACTTTTCTCGGTAAATTGTATAATTTCTTGGGTGATTTTTTCTTCGGCTAAATTAGATCCATTCTGCAAATGCTTAACTGCCTGCCTTCGGTTCAAATCACCGCGGTAGAGAACTTTGAATACTCCCTTCGCAACATCCAAGTCAGTCTTTGCAAAGCCAGAGCGTTCCATCCCTACTTTATTTATTGAGCGAACTTCTGCCGGAGATCCATCGGCGAGCATGAAAGGAGGAACATCCTGCACCAGTTTCGAACAAGCGGAAATCATACAATGCCTCCCCAATCGACAGAATTGATGTACGCCCACGCCCCAACCAATAGTAACATGATCGTCTACCTCAACATGCCCACCAAGGGCAGATTGACTACTCATTACTAGGTGGTTACCGACTTTACAATCGTGGGCAATATGACTGTAAGCAAGAAACACATTTTCAGAACCAATCACAGTACAATCTTGACTACCTGTAGCAACATGGGCTGTTACATATTCACGGAAGATATTATTATCTCCAACCACTAACTCAGGTTCCCCACCGGTGTACTTTAAATCATGAGTTAATCCTCCAATTAATGCATAAGGATAAACTTCATTATTCTTACCCAATGTCGCTTTACCCTCAACTGTTGCATGATGCCGAATAATCGTACCATCTCCCACAACTGCGGATTTACCAATTAATGCAAATGCTTCCACGATCACATCCTGACCGAGCTGAGCTCCTTCTTCAACGATAGCAAGTGGATGAACCAATGTGGCCATTTAACTTCCTTCCCCCGCATCTACAATTGAAAACATAAGCTTTGCGGATGAAACTGCCTTCTCATTCACTTTACATTCAACGCTTGCAGTTGCCAATTTGTTCCCCCTTACCTTTTCTAAAGTAGCGGTTATGACAAGTTGATCTCCCGGGACAACCGGTTTTCTAAATTTAACCTTATCTGCACTCATGAAAAACGCCACTTTACCTTCCGAAGAACTTCGACGTAATAGTAAAATGCCAGCAGCTTGTGCCATTGCTTCTAATTGAAGTACTCCAGGCATCACAGGATGCCCAGGGAAATGTCCGGTAAAAAAGGGCTCATTGATACTCACATTTTTGATTCCAACCAAAACTTCATTACCTTCAATTGAAATTACCCGGTCAATCATTACAAAAGGAAAACGATGGGGCAAAACATCGAGGATACGTCGAATATCTAATTCGGTCTCTTCTGGAAGAACCACGGATTTATTATTTTTCTTTTCAGAAACAACTTTCCCTTCTCGCTCCATCCTTTCCCCGATCTTTTTTGTTAAATCTGAATTCAGAGAATGGCCCGGCCGAACCGCAATTATATGAGCTTTAATAGGTTTTCCTAATAAAGCGAGATCGCCAACAATATCTAAAATTTTATGACGGACAAATTCATCCTCAAATCGAAGGGGTTCCTTCGAAAGAATCTTATCTCCCTTGATTACAATTGCACTGTCAAGACTTCCCCCACGAATTTTCCCCAATTTAAGTAATTCTTCTATATCTTCGTAGACGGTAAATGTTCGGGCAGGTGCAATCTGAGCAACAAAGGTCTCAGGATCCAAATCAATCGATAGATGCTGTACGTGACTGCCACGATCATCCGCAGAGGTACATGTAATACGAAAACCGTCATAAGGAAGAGCAATCATTGAACGATTCCCTGAGGTCACAGAAAGCGGTTCAGGTAAGGTATAATACTCCCTTTCCGCATTTTGCTCTACTGGTTCTGCTTCTAAGACAAGATTGACAAAGGGACGGCATGAACCGTCCAATATAGGGGGTTCACTTGCATCTAGTTCAATGATTGCATTATCTACTCCACAACCTGCAAGGGCACTCAAAACATGCTCTATTGTATGGACCTTTGCATTTCCATTTGAAATTGTCGTACTTCTAACCAGTTCAGTAACATTACAGGACAATGGAATAATTTCAGGCTTTCCAAATAGATCAACTCGTCGAAAGACAAAACCTTGGTTTTCTTCCGCCGGTTTAATGGTAAGATTAACTTCTTCTCCAGTGTGAAGAGATTTTCCCTTTATTGAACGCTCATTTCGGATAGTTCTTTGTTTTGCAGGCATATAGAGTGGAATTTCTAAAACAAGCCTGACTTTCTGTAAAGAAGGAACATATTTTCGATGCTTGCGAAAATCTAAAAAATGTAGATAAACGACATTCTATCCTATGAAAAAACAGACTTTGTCAAAGCGATGGAAGAAAGAATATTACCGAATGGTGGACGGTATTGTTCGATCTCATGCGATACAAAAAAATTTAATGAGGCTAGTATATTTAATCTGTTTTATTACGACTGTGATTCTTGCCTCACTATTATATCTTAACTCGTAATCAAAATTTTATTTTTTGAGAAAAGGTAAGTCGTTTCGAAAAGAACCATTCATCAAAGATTTCTGCCAAGTTTGATACGCTTTTGCCTTCTCCGATTCATCTAAAGAAGAATCTTCCGCAAAATCAATCAATCTTAAATAACCATTTTCTTGGAGGTAGTGCCCAAGAGTACTATTCGAACGGGGATGGCCTATCATTGAAAAAACCAATTGTTCGGCTTCAATAACTCTTTTCTTTTGATTACCAGCGACTAAGAATACGCCAGACGAACGAATTTGGTTGAGTCGATCCTGAACAACCTGACTTTCTAGGTCCAGACAATTTCCAGAAAGTGAAAGGCGTTTTAAATTGTTAAGTGCGAGCAAAGGTTTTGCCGAGTGTATGAAATTATTGGATAGGGATAAAACTTGTAATTTATCGAATTCTGCGAGTGCTTGAAGAGTAACAATTTGGTTTCTTTGTAAACGAAGTTCTTTCAATGAAGTGAGTCCCTGAATTGCTCTCAAATCACAGATTCGGTTTTCCGCGAGGTACAAATGTTCAATTCTTGGTAAAACCTCGAGACCGTGGAGACTGTTGATGCGATTGTCAGAGAGAGAAAGCCTACTAATATTTTCGAAATTTCTCAGATTCCCAACACTTTCTAATTGGTTTCCTGATAAAAGAAGGATCTGTAGTCGTGGTAAATCATTCAGAGAATTAATTGATTTCAAAAGATTATCATAAAGATACAAATTTACTAATGTTGGGATTGATTGTAATTCAGTTAATGGATCAGTATCCCTTTTTCCATTTCCACTTTCATCCGAAATGGGTTCACCAATATCATAAATTTTGTTCTTATTTTCATCCACATATCCCTCAATTCTTCCCAATTGATTTCCTTGCGCATAGAAACTAGTCAGATTCGCAAGTGTGCTTACTCCCTCCAAATCAATTAATGAATTCCCTGACACATCTAAGTGACGTAATTGACTAAGGTGTGAGATTCCCGAGAGACCCAGCAATCGATTATTAGCAAGTGATAACTCCTGAAGTTGCCAGGGTCCCCTTTTTAAACGTTCCATCAACTCTGATAAAGTCAGAATTAACGAAGCAACCTCGCTCTTGGGAGTTTTATAATCGGATAACTTGAGTTTAATTTGGCTAATTTCATCCTGCATTTTGCGGATTGATAAGCCCACAAATGGAGATAAGTCTGCTATTTTATTTCCAGAAAGATCAAGCTTTCGCAAATGAGGTAAATCCGTTATCGGGGAAAGATCTTGGATTAAATTATCGCGAAGAACTAAAACCTTCAAATTCTTAGCTGCCTGCAGTCCAGTTAAATCCCTAATTTGGGCATTACTGAGTTCAAAATATTCTAACTTTTCGGCGACTAATTCGGATGTCAGCGAATCCCGGTCCACTCGCAAGGCTTTTGCCAGAGCCTTTTCAAGTAGAGGTTCTGGCACAAAAAGTGGCTCTGCAAGTATAGCAAGAGGGAATAAAAGAAGGGAAATCCCTACCTTGAAAAGGAAAGACATGGCTGTGTTAAAAAAACAAGTTATTTGCACCTGTTTAATAATCGACCGGTCAATTGAATTCTTTAACGCAATCGAGCAATCAAATCTTTTGATTCAACCGAATCCCCTACCTTGACTAAAAGTTCGTCTACCGTACCGGTTGCCGAGGCGTAGAGTGTAGTTTGCATTTTCATGGCCTCTAACACCGCGATTTTTTCTCCTTTTGCAATCGTCTTCCCCACGCTTGTGGAAATACTGCTGACCATTGCAGGGATTGGTGCCGCCACATGCTTAGGATTAGCGGGGTCTGCCTTTTCCCGAGCTCTCGTTTCAGCTTTAACAGATTTATCCTGCACTATTGTGCTTCGTGCTTTTCCATTTAATTCGAACGACAATGTTCTTTCTCCCTTTTCATCGGGATCTCCAATATGAAGCAATTTAATAAATAAGGTTTTTCCTTCCTCAATCTTAATTGCAATCTCTTCCCCTGGCTCAAGTCCATGAAAATAAGCGGTGGTGGGAAGGACTGAAACATCTCCGTACAAGGACCTGAAATTTTGAAAATCTTCAAAAACTTTTGGGTACATCACACTTGAAAACAAGTCATCTTGAGAAGCTTTTCTTCCCAGCTTCTTGGTCAACGCTGTTGCCTCTTTTTTGAGGTCAATCTTAGGTGCAGATGCACCGGGACGACCCCGGAGTGCTTTTCTCTTTCCCAAGATAACTTTTTGAATGGCTTTGGGCCAACCTCCCTTAGGTTGACCAAGGTTTCCTGACAATAGATCAATTACAGACTCAGGGAAACCAGTCTCAGGCGGTAAGTTTAGTAAATCTTCCGGCTTTACTCCTTTAGTAATTAGGAAAATAGCTAAGTCACCAACACTCTTACTGCTTGGTGTCACTTTCACGATATCTCCCAGCATTTTGTTTACCTCTTGATAAGTTTTAACCACATCAGGCCATCTTTTACCCAGTCCAAGCGCACTCGCTTGTTCACGTAAGTTGGTGTATTGACCACCTGGCATCTGATGTTGGAAAACTTCTGCACTTCCAAAGGGGGGCGAGCTGTCAAAAGGAGAGTAATATTGCCTGACCGCTTCCCAATAAATTGATAACTGGTTCAATGCATCCACATCCAACCCAGTAGAACGAGGTGAATTACGTAACGAGTGAACAATCGAATTTAGATTCGGCTGACTGGTGCAGCCAGAAAGTGAGGAAATAGCCAAGTCCACCACATCCACTCCCGCTTCACTGGCTTTTAAGACAGAAGCAGCAGCAATACCACTTGAATCATGCGTGTGAAAATGGATCGGTAATGAAACTTCGTTCTTCAGCGCTTTTACTAACCGGTAAGCTGCAATGGGGTGACAAAGTCCGGCCATATCCTTAATGGCAAGAATATGGGCACCCATTTTTTCTAATTCTTTCGCGAGATCGACATAATATTTGAGCGCATACTTTTCTTCAGTTGAGTCAGTGAAATCTCCTGTAAAACAAAGAGATGCCTCACATAGTGAATTTGTCTTTTCGCTCACCGTCTCCATTGCCACTTTTAAATTGGGCAAATAATTTAAGGAATCAAAAATTCTAAAAATATCCATTCCCGCTTCGGATGAATGGATGATAAATTCACGCACCACATTATCTGGATAATTGGCATAACCAACTGCATTCGAGCCACGAAGTAGCATCTGAAAGAGAACATTGGGAATTTTTTCACGCAGATGCCTGAGGCGTTCATACGGAGATTCCCCAAGAAAACGCATACAGGTATCGAAAGTAGCTCCCCCCCACATCTCCAAACTAAAGAGTCCGGAGGCCCGGCGTGCGATAAAGTCAGATACTGCGGTCATATCATAGGTTCTCATTCTCGCCGCAAAAAGAGACTGATGAGCATCCCTTAAAGTGGTGTCGGTCACCAAAAGAGACTTTTGATCCCTCATCCATTTTGAAAACTTCTGAGGACCTTTTTCAAGTAGTAAGTCACGAGTTCCCCGGGGAGGAGAAACCTTGGCATCATATTCAGGTTCGATCAATGGAAGCGGTGCCTCTATGCGTTCCCTCCCCTTCACTTGAGGGTTCCCGTTCACAATAATTTCCCCAAGGTAACTGAGTAATTTGGAAGCCCGGTCCCTGCGTGCTTTAAAGCGAAAGAGATCGGGGGTAACATCGATCATTCGAGTGGTCGCATTTCCCTCTACGAAATCCTTATGATTGATTACATTTTCAAGAAATGGAATATTGGTTTTTACTCCACGAATACGCATTTCCCTGAGGGCCCGATGCATTCGGGCCAGTGCTTGAGATAAGTTGGATCCCGAGGTCGTAAGCTTAACTAACAGAGAATCGTAAAAGGGAGTAATTATGGCACCCGTATCCCCCATTGCTCCATCCAAGCGCACACCAAAACCAGCGGCTGAACGGTAACTCAAAATCTTACCATAATCGGGAGCAAAGTCTTTCTCTGGATCCTCAGTGGTAACTCGACACTGAATGGCACATCCATTACGTGGAATATTTTCCTGGGAAGGAATTCCTATGTCTTTCCCATGTAAAGACTTGTTCATTGCCACAAGGATTTGGGAGCGGACAATATCGATTCCTGTAATCTGTTCAGTTACAGTATGTTCAACCTGAATCCGTGGATTCATCTCGATGAAGAACCATTCGTTGGTGTCTTGATCCAGAAGGAATTCTACCGTTCCTGCATTGTCATAGCCGATTTTTCGCGCAAGTTCAACTCCCGCATCACAAAGATTATCCACGACCTCCTTGGGCAAACCAATAGACGGAGCAACTTCGACCACCTTTTGGTACCTTCTTTGCACGGAACAATCTCGCTCATGCAAATGAACAATATTTCCCTTTCGATCTCCTAATATTTGAACTTCTAAATGCTTCGCACGTCCAACATACCTCTCGAGAAAAACGGATGAATTCCCAAAAGCACGTTCCGCCTCTCCCTGGGCTTCTTCGAGCATTGCTTTTAAATCCTCTTCTTTATTTACCACTCGCATTCCACGACCACCGCCTCCAAAGGCGGCTTTGATAATTAATGGAAAGCCAATTTTACGACCCCACTTGAGAGCATCTGCAGGTTTTGAAACCGCACTCGGAGTAGCTGGTAGAGTAGGAACCCCCGCCGCATCGGCAGCTTTCTTGGCGGCCACTTTATCTCCCATATTTTCAAGTAATTCCGGACGCGGTCCAATAAAGGTAATTCCCGCATCCTCACATGCACGGGCAAAATGAGCATTTTCGGATAAGAAACCGTAGCCAGGGTGAATCATATCGACACCTTTATCCTTCGCGAGGGTAATGATCGAATCGATGTCAAGATAAGCGGCGACCGGACCTTTTCCCTTCCCCACTAGATAAGCTTCGTCTGCCTTGAAGCGATGAACTCCAAAACGATCTTCCTCCGCGTAAATTGCAACAGTGCGCAGGTTTAATTCGGTTGCTGAACGAAAAATACGCACTGCAATTTCGCTACGATTGGCGACTAGGAGTTTCTTCATAAAATAAAGGATGGGGTTAGTAATCCAAACCTTATCCAATGCATAAAACTAAAGGTTTTTTCAATATTAAAAAGCTTTGAGTAAGGAAGTATTATCAAAAAACCACAAAATAGGATCAAACCAAGAATCAATTACTTCGGATGCCCCCCCAAGATAAATAATTCCACCTATCGCTAAATAAGGGCCAAACGGAACCTCGGCTCCCCATTGTAAATTCTTGTCTGAATTTTCATTTTCGGTACTTTTACTAAAACATTTTTGAAAAATCATTAATGGAAGTAATAAAAGAGTTCCCAATAATGCACCGCCAAAAATTGCAAATATTGCACCTTTCCAACCACAAAACGCACCAATACATCCCAACAATTTAACATCTCCTTCGCCCAGTGCTTCTCTCCCAAATCCAATATGGGCAAGGGTACCAATCCAATAAAGTAAAGAGGAGCCAATCAGGAGGCCTAGTAACGAATTGAAACCACTCGCAAAATGGGAAAGCCAGGTTTGATCAAATCCCATTTCATTAAGTTCTGGGAATGTGAAACAGAATAAAACGCCCAAAACCGCCCCCCCCACGCTAAACCGATCGGGTATAAGCATGGTTTCATAATCAATCACAATCACCACGATCATAATCCAAGAAAAAAGGAGCCGGGCGAGTAAAGAGACCAGATCTAAGTCGAGCGAGTATAGGTAGGCAAAATAGGCAAAGACAAGTCCCACTGAAACTTCGATTAACCAATAACGTAAAGGGATCGAAAAAGCACAACAACCAGCCTGCCCCTTTTGGTAAAGCCATGTAATTATCGGTATATTTCTAAACCACGGTATACTTGTCCCGCAGCCCGGGCAGTGGGAAGAAGGTAAGATAATGGACTTCCCCATCGGTATTCGATGGGCGCACACATTGAGGAAACTACCCAAAACGGTACCCAGTACAAAACCGAAGTAAGGTAAAACCAAGGGGGTTAGAAAAATTTCAGGCACCAGATTTAATGAGTAATTGCGGCATGAGCCCCTGAATACATCGCAGTTACAGAAATCTCCTTCCCGGTCCATATTTCCAACGACCGAACCGCCTGATGTACCAGCATTGACAATCCATTCTCGTGTGCCATTCCCCGTGCTTTTGCATCTCTAAGCAGAGGGGTTTCGGCAGGATTATATATCATATCATATACCCGTGTGGATTCTGAAAAATGGGCAAGGGACAGGGGAGAAGGGTCACCTTCATTTAAACCAAGTGAAGTTGCATTGATGATGACGATTTTTTCATGATTATAAATTTCGGGGGCTATTTGACTGATTTCAAAGGGAATCACATTTTTTACATCAAATGACTTACTCAAATTCTCTACCAGTTCACCAAGCCGATTAGAGGAACGGTTTCCAATCCATATTGTAGGACATCCCCGAGATAAGGCCTGAGCGGCGGCCGCTCGTGCTGCTCCACCGGCACCAAGAATTAGAACAGGAGTTGATTCTAAAGAAACTGCCAATTCTCCAGCCAACGCATTCTCGATACCATATCCATCCGAATTAAAGCCCTGCCATTCCTGCCCATTGAGCATCAAGGTGTTGACGGCTCCGATACTTCGAGCCTCCTCGTTGATTGTATCAAGCAATGAAAAGACCTCTACCTTATGTGGAATGGTAAGGTTTAATCCCCGATACCCGCACTCCCTTAGACATTCTAACGCGGGACCTAGATTCTTGGATTCAACTTCTACTTTATGGTAGACCCAATTTGAAAAGGAAGGAAAGCGAGTACACAGTTCGGCGAGAGCCGCTTTATGTAGTTGAGGACTGATCGAATGCGCAATTGGCGAGCCTAAAACTGCCAAGCCCACTTGTCCGCGAGGGAGGGGAACGAGATCCTCAATCAATAAAGGTGCCTCAGGCATTAGTCTCTCTTTGATGAACCCGCTCAAATTCATTTACAAAATTTTGAAACAGAATCGAGTTTTCCTCATCTCCCAATTTAGCGTATTGTTGAACGAGATTTCGGCACCCTCTCGTTAATGTTTCTGCTACGGTTACCGGTAAAAGATAGGAGCCTGAATTTTCGATAGAAGAATCATCAAGGAAGTCTTCCATTTGTTCGATTTCCAAGAATTTACCACCCGACCAGGCATCGATATAAAAAGGCTTATTATCTGAAAAACAACCCACCATAAAACGTCCGGGTAAGCCAATAGGTTCGAGTTCCAGCCCAATTCGCCTGGCCACCAAAAGGTACACCATGGAGAGGGTAATGGGTAAGCCCCTTCTTCTTTCCAAGACACAATGCAAAAAACTGTTTTGAGGATCCGAAAAGTCCTTACTTGCCGCACGAAAATTAAACTCATGAAAAAGGACCCGGTTCAAAACCGAGCAAATTTCCTTCGAACTATGGGGAGGAAGCAAAAGCTCTCTGGCACGATCAGCTAAACGATCTAAAAAGAGAGTGGAAGAAGAAATGTCCAAACCTGGAAAAATAGTTCGATCCAATAAGAACCAACCAGATTCAAGCTCGTACCGTAATGAACGTATAAAGCTAAGAAAATCGCCTACCCCATCAACCCATCCCAGTTGAACGAGGAGACTATGAGCATGCTTAGCTAAAAGATTGTCCGGTTCCCGCATTACTTGTTCTAAGAAGCGAATCCCCTCATTCGGACATTTGGTAAGATAATCAATCAAACCTTTACGAACGACCGGGCTTTCATCATCCAATAATCGACGAACTTGATTCCAGCTATCATCGTTTTTTACTTTTAAACCTTTCTTCATTTAAGTGCCAATATTTGCGCCTTCCATGAATCGGGGCAAGCCTAGTTCTATATCCAAAAGATTCAAGACCTATGCCCAAAAAGCCCCGAACCCACACGAATCATGGTACTACCTTCCATTACTGCTTCCTGTAAATCTCCGCTCATTCCCATTGAAAGTTCGGTTAAAGGAAGGTTGAATTGAGAAGACAATCGATCTCTTAAAATTCGTAATTTTGAAAACGCATCCCTCGCAATAGTAGGTTCATTGGGTGCAAAAGGAGCAATTGTCATTAAACCCTCAATTCTAATCGTAGAAAAACCCATGGCTTCTTCCAGTAGGCTCTTACATTCCTCTTCTGCAAGTCCAGCCTTAGCAGGGTCTTTACCGGTATTGACCTGAATAAAAATACCCAATTGATCATTCGATTTTTCTAACGCTTGATTCAACTTGTTCAAAACTTTGCTCGAATCCACCGTTTGAACCCGAGAAAATCGACCGGCAACCAGCTTGGCTTTATTACTCTGCAAATGCCCAATTAAATCCCAATTGATTCCTTCAATTCCAACTTGCTTTTCAATTGCTTCCTGGACTCGATTTTCACCAACCCGCGAAAAACCGGCTCTCTGTGCGTAGTGAACCGCTTCAATTGGCCAATTTTTAGTGACTGGAAGAATTTGAACCTCTTCAATGGATCGATTGGCAGAGCCACATGCATTAGCAAGCTGCTCTTGTAAAAGTTCCAAGTTTTGCCTGAATTCTGCTTCCGATATCATCTTAATTATTAGTTTTTTGAATATTAGGTTTGATAATCATAAGATCAATTAATATCTATTATACATGCATATACAAAACTTCAAAACATTTTGCGATTTGGTTGAAACACAAAGTTTTTCAAAGGCAGCACGACTCAACGAAGTCACACAATCTGCAGTAAGTCAGCAATTAAAAGCGATGGAGAATTATTATGACATGCTGATAATCGATCGAAACCAGAAGAAATTTCGTCTCACTCAGCAGGGAACCACTCTTTATAAAACCTTTAAGGAAATCCTCACCCTCTATGAACGCTTAAGTTGTGAAATTCAGGAAATGAGAAATGTGGTGAGTGGTTCGATCCAAATCTCGACTGTTAACAGTATCGGACTCCATGAATTACCGCCTTACTTAAAGTCATTCATGAAGGAATTTCCGTCGGTAAACGCAAGGGTTGAATACAGGCGGGCAAACTTAGTTTATGAAGATGTATTACATGGGACTGCAGATATTGGCTTGGTCGCCTTCCCCGTGAAGCATAAAGAACTCACGATTATTCCATTTGCCACCGATGAATTAATTGTGGCAATGAATCCAAGTCATCCATTAGCGGCGAAGGACAGTCTATCCATTGAGGAACTGAAAGAGGTTGAATTCATTGCATTTGAAAAAGATATTCCCACTCGAAAAGCGACTGATCAAATTCTCAGAAACGCGGAGGTAGAAGTCTCCATCGTAATGGAATTTGATAATGTAGAAACTGTAAAGCGGGCATTGGAAATCAATGCCGGAGTCGCGATCATTCCCAAAAATACCGTTGCTAATGAAACCGATCGAAAGCAATTGGTTACTTGCCAGTTGGATGAAGGTAAGCATATCCGACCACTCTCTCTCATTCACAAAAAGACACGTATGCTAACTCCCGCCCTTCGATCCTTTATCGAAACAATGCTACACTCTCCTTCTCATAAGGAGGAATAGTTTAAAACTATTTTAAACCACTCGTTTTTCGAAGGTTAGCATTAAAACTTCCCACGATTACTTTACTGCTGATTTTCACAGGGATTCTTCGGCTGTCTGCAGAGTACCAAACCCGTAATATTCCATCCGGACTTTTCTTAAATACACCCCGTAGGTTTTGCATTTCTGGTCTGGTCTCAATTGCATAAAATTTCCCTGCAGGTACAGAAATCTTTTCCTTTTTTCCAGCTCTTACTATAATTTCCCGAAATCTTTTTCCATCACAAGTGGGCAATGTCTTTTGTTGACCAGATTGAATGTCATCAGTCCTGAAAAAGTAGGCAATTGATAAAGGATCCAGTACTTTATTCGGGATTGCTACAGTAGACTGTACCTTTCCTCCTTCCGAGTAGACCGCTTTTTTTTGCCCATAGTCATAACGGACAACAATCTTTCGTTTCGTACTCCCCTCCTCTTGTGATTTCCGATAAATAATGGAACGAGAGAAATCGGATGAAACTGTGCTCTCGATACTGGTCCTTACTTTATAAAATCGATCGGCAAAAGAATTAGTTCGGACGGAGAATTTCACGAGATAGCATAATTCTCCTTCCACTTCTGTCAGAGATTCAACTTGCATAATAGCTGAACCAACGGGGAAAAAACCCCAGCTTAGATCATATTCGAGTCGCTCGCCTACTTGAAATGGAAGAGTAGAGTTTTTATCTGCAAGTGAATACTGGACAAAAGAAATAAAGGAGAATAATAAAAAAAAGAACTTTACCATCATGAAGAGAGCGGCACTTCGACGGGGCTTAGTTGCCAAACCTCATCGGCATATTCTCCAATTGTTCGATCCGAAGAAAACTTCCCTGAACCGGCAATATTTCGAATCGCCATTGCTGCCCATCTTTTTTCGTCCTGAAATGCTTTACCAGCAAGATCCTGTGCATCAACATAGGCTCGATAGTCTGCTAATACAAAAAACGGATCACCCCACTGCAGCAAGCTATTGGGCAGGTCAGAAAGTACGCACCCTTCTTGGGGAGAAAAGAAATCAGAGGCCAGCCAATCGAGAACTGCTTTTAATTCTTCATCCTCTTCATAAAATTTCTTGGGATCATATCCCTGCTGTTTTAACTCTTCAATTCCTTCCACCGTTTTTCCAAAAATGAAAATATTATCATCTCCTACCTCTTCATGAATCTCAACATTGGCACCATCTAGTGTTCCCATTGTTACCGCCCCATTAAGGGCAAATTTCATATTTCCTGTACCGGATGCTTCTTTTCCTGCCGTAGAAATTTGTTCTGATAAATCGGTCGCTGGAATTATTTTTTCTGCGATCGAAACGCCATAGTTAGGAAGATATGCAATTTTGAGCTTGTTCTTAATTCGCTCATCCTGATTGATCCGGTCCCCCACTAGGTTAATGGCATGAATAATTACTTTTGCTAAATGATAACCTGGTGCCGCTTTTGCACCGAAAATAAATACTCTCGAGGGAATATCCAAATCCGGATTTTTCAAAAGTCTGCGGTACAAAGTTAAAATATGCAAAAGGTTCAAATGTTGACGCTTGTATTCATGCAGGCGTTTAATTTGCGTATCAAAAATTGCATCCGATTGGATCGATAATCCTATTTCGTCCTTAATCACTTTTGCCAAACGATCTTTACTCGCCTTTTTAATCGCAAGAAATTGTTGCTGAAATAAAGGGTCATCTGCCACTTTTTCTAGTCCCCTCAATTTGCTCAAATCAGTAACCCACTCGTCTCCCACAACTGATGTTACTAAATCTGACAACTCCTGATTACAACTGAGCAACCAACGGCGTGGAGTGATGCCATTGGTTTTATTGTTAAAGCGATTGGGGTAAAGTTCGGCAAAATCCTTAAGAAGTCTTTCTTGGAGTAATTTTGTATGTAATGCTGCGACACCATTTACAGAATGACTGCCCACAACCGAAAGGAAAGCCATTCTAATTTGCCCGTCTGCAATAATTGCCATCCGGTGATGTCTGTCATGTTCATTGGGCCATTTCTGAACTAATTCCTTTTCCACAAACCTTCGATTAATTTCTCGAACAATATCCAAGTGACGAGGAAGAACCTTTGCAAAAAGTCCCTCACTCCATGTTTCTAAAGCTTCCGGTAAAAGCGTATGGTTGGTGTAAGCAAAAGTTCGTTGTACCAGAGCCCAGGACATATCCCAGCTTAAATGTTCCACATCCAAAAAGATTCTCATCAGTTCAAGAATCGCAACCGCAGGATGGGTATCATTTAATTGAATCACCGCCTGCTTCGGAAAATCTTCCCAATTTCGTTCTTTCTTGTGAAATCTTCTAATTATATCTTGGAGAGAACAGGATACGAAAAAATACTGCTGAACAAGTCGTAATTCTTTACCGCTTTCTGTCTCGTCGTTCGGGTAAAGAACTTTTGAGATTGTTTCGCCCATCGCCTTTTCACGAACTGCTTCCACATAGCCACCTTGGTTGAAAATTTGGAAATCAAGTTGTTCTGATGCTTTTGATTCCCATAAACGAAGAAAATTTACCGTCTTTGCACCGTATCCGACAATTGGTAAATCATAGGGTATACCTTCCACCTCTTTTGTACCCACCCACTGGGGAGAATAATTCCCCAGGTCGTCGTAAGAATGTTCAACCTGACCGTAAAGCTGAATCTTTTGCGAATATTGCGGACGAATAATTTCCCAAGGATTACCGTTTTTTAACCAATCATCCGGTTTTTCAATTTGTCTACCATTATCAAATTCTTGTTTAAACAAACCAAATTGATAGTGAATGCCATAGCCAATCGCAGGCAGGTCCATAGTCGCCATTGAATCAAGGAAACATGCGGCTAATCGGCCTAATCCACCATTCCCCAGTCCCATGTCATGCTCTTCCTCGGAAAGAACATCCAATTGGAAGCCTAGTTCTGAAAGAGCTTCTTCCACGGCATGCTTCAGTCCCAAATTAGACAAATTAACATTCAGCAAGCGGCCCATCAAATACTCTAAGCTCAGGTAGTATACTCGACGGGTATCCTGCTTACTGTGCTCTTTTTGAGTCTCGATAAAACGATCGATCATCATTTCTTTAACCGCAAGGGAGGTGGCCATCCAAAGCTCAGACTTGGTGGCACTACCCAAATCACGAGCAAGAATCAGTCGTAATTGATGCTTGATCGCATCTTTTACTTCTGCAACTAGAGATTCTTCAGTTTTATCTGCGTGAATTGTAAAGGGACGAGAAAGAGTTTTTTGAGTCATTTGTAATAGTTCATATTACAATAACGCAGTCTCCATGCCAATCTTCGAATCAAAGAAAAGTTGGGTAATTTTACGGGTTTTTCAAATTCTACTCTTACTCAACGCTAAATTTATGTAAGGTAGTATGCCTGTAGGTATCACCTGGCTTTAGTACGCAACTCTTCCAGCCTTTCTCCCCCTGATGGTTGGGACTGTCCGGGAAAACCTGCGTCTCGAGGCATAAACCGGAACGAAAAGGATAGGGCTTCCCTGAATGTCCGAGATAACTACCATCCAGGTAATTACCGGAGTAAAACTGAATGCCAGGTTGATCCGTATAGATTTCCATTTTTCGGCCCGAACCAGGGTCTCGCAATGTCGCGGCATGCCTCAAATTGTCTTCTGTTCCACCCTCATTCCGAATTACCCATGTATGATCATACCCCTTCCCAAATCGTAATTGTTCGTGCTCCTGCTCAATTCGTTCACCAATAACAAAAGGTTTGGTGAAATCTAGTGGAGTTCCAGAAACCTTCGAGATAGAAGTGGGTATGTTGGTCTCATCTGTCGCCACAAATTTATCTGCAAATAAGGTGAGTTGATGATCAAGAATTGTGGAATCACCCTCCCCTGCCAGATTGAAATAGGTATGATTGGTAAGATTTAAGACAGTTTCTTTGTCGCAAGTGGCGGAATATTCAATCTTCAATTCATTCTCATTGGTTAAAGTATAAGTAACTTTCGAGACTAAGTTTCCGGGATAACCCTCATCCCCGTCCGGACTTCTCATGGTAAAAACAACACCTGTACCTACATCTTTTATTTTTGCATTCCAAACGATCTTATCAAATCCACGCTCACCTCCATGAAGGTGATTCACTCCATTATTAACAGCTAATTGGTATTCTTTTCCATTTAAAGAAAACTTCCCCTTTGCGATCCGGTTTGCATATCGACCCGCAGTAGAACCAAAATAGGGGCTTTTTTCACGATAATCTTTGAGGTTCGAAAAACCGAGAGAAACATTTTCCAATTTTCCGTCTCGATTAGGGACTACGATTTCCTTCACTGTTGCACCGTAATCTAGTAAGCTAACCTGCATCTTATTGGCATTGGTCAGAACAAATAAACTAACTTTTTCTCCGTTCGGCATTTCCCCAAATGTTTTCTTTGCGACTGTCATTGCTTTGTTTTGTGATTTTGTATTTTCGCTTAATCCCAATTGTTCCCGACCCTTCTCGTAAGCAAATTTACTTTTTTCCGTAAGGTAAGATTTACTTTTTACGAATCCATCTTTGGTTTTCTGAGTAATTTCAGATACTGTGCACCCGAAAGATAGAAAAATTACTATGGAAATGAATATAGATTGGTTGAATATAATTTTCATACTCTATTTCTGTATTCAAAATAGTATATTTGAAAGAAAAAAATTAGATTTTTCTTCGAAATCGGGTTTCAAAATCACGAACCGGAAGTTCGTAATAGATCGGCCGTCCCTGCGGACAGGTGTAAGGGTTACGACAGGAGAGCAGTTGATTTGCCATTCGTACAATTTCGTTCTCAGAAAAAGTTTCTTTCGCTCCAGGGTTCTTAGTTGCCTGCTTAATCATTGCCTCCTTTGCATACATCACAATTTTACTTTCTCCTCCTGACTCACTGGCAATTTCTAAAAAATCTCGTAAATAAGACACTGCTTTCTCAGGATCAAGCCAAGTGGGACATGCTTCTAATCGGAAGAAATTACGACCAAACTCTTCAATTACAAATCCAATTTCAACCAATTGAGGAAGAGATTTTTGTAAAAAAGCACTTTCTACTCCATCCAATTCAATCGACTCGGACAGGAGAAGGGACTGGCTTCCGACCTTTTGATTTTTTTCAAATGAATCTTCCAGTGCTTCAAAGCGAATTCGTTCATAAGCAGATCGACAATGAAAAACGACAACCCCATGAGTGGTAATGAATAAAGCCATACTCCCATGACTATGATCCACCAATCGCCAAGTTACATTGGGATCTCCTCGTAATCCAACCACTGGTTTGACAGGTTCTTTCGAATTGGTATCTGATCGATCTTCAATACCTGAAGTTTTCTTGATTGATGGATTACTGGCTAAAGCGCCAGGCAAAAATTCAAACTCTGGTTTTAATTCGACAATATGGGAAGATTGAGGAAATGAAGAAGGTTTAAACTTCTCGAATATTCGATCGTCTATTTTAGGAACCATCCGTCCGGAGAGAGAATCTTTTTCAAGTTCGATCTTCTTGATCTCTCTCGATCTTTTCCCCGAGAGTTCCTGAATCGATTGGAGTATGGACTCAATCAGAAATCCCCGGACTTTCATGTCTTCTCGAAAGCGAAGTTCACGCTTTGCAGGATGTATGTTCACATCCACTAAACTTGAATCAATAGTAAGAAATAAAACTGCGGGAGGAAACCGTCCCTTAGGGGCATAGGTATGATAAGCTTCCAGTAAAGCATACGACATCGTCTTGCTTTCCACAGGTCGACGGTTCACATAGAAGAGCATCTCCTTCCTTGTGGGGCGACTGTACCCTGGCTTTCCCAACAAACCGCCCAGATTCATACCCTCTGCCTGCACTTCGATGGGGGCAAGGCACTCCGATAACGACTTACCAAAGATCTCTCGCACTCGATCAATCAAATTCTCACAGGCAGGTGAGCGAAATAAAGTGCGTGCACCCTCAATAAGAGAAAACGTAATTTGGGGGTGTGCTAATGCATATAATTTAGCCAAATGAATAATGTGGGAAGATTCGGTAACCTCCGTCTTGAGGAATTTTCGCCGACCCGGAACGGAGTTAAACAGATGAGCCACTTCAATCCGTGTCCCCTGAGGCATTCCACATTCTTTGACGTGAATCATTTTACCTCCATTGATGAGAATTTCATTCCCTTCAGAACTATTTTTTGCACGACTCCTTAAAGTAAACCGGCTCACACTGGAAATAGAAGGCAATGCTTCTCCCCTAAAGCCAAACGTTTGAATTTCATCGAGATCGCTTGCCTTACGAATTTTGCTGGTTGCGTGTCTCTCCAAGCAAAGCAGTGCCTGGTCAGGATCCATACCTACCCCGTCATCTTCGACCCTCAAATAAGACTTCCCTCCATTTCTAAATTCTATTTCAATCTTATTCGCTCCAGCGTCTATACTATTTTCAATTAATTCCTTGGCTACTGCCGCTGGTCTCTCCACCACCTCCCCTGCAGCAATTTGATTTGCTACACGATCGGGAAGTATTCGGATTTTTGACATTACCATTTCGTAAGGCTAACCCACATTTCTGCCAATTGGAAAATACAAAAAAATTATATTCATGCTTGGGAAAAACCTCCTTCTCTGACATGGAATAAAGTAATGCCTAATCAATTATCTGATCAACCCAGCCTTTATTTGCAACAACATGCCGACCAACCTGTCAATTGGGTACCATGGTCAGAAGAAGCGTTTTCTCTTGCCCGCGAACTAGATAAACCCGTTCTCATTTCAATCGGATACTCCGCCTGTCATTGGTGTCATGTTATGTCAGAAGAGTCTTTTGAAGACTCGTACGTTGCTTCAATAATGAATCGCCACTTTGTTTGCATTAAAGTAGATCGTGAAGAAAGGCCTGATGTGGATCAAACTTACCTGGAGGCTATTCACATGTTCAATCAGTCAGCGGGCTGGCCTCTCAATGTATTTTGCTTACCCGATGGACGCCCATTCTGGGGAGGTACTTTTTTTCCAAAAGAAGATCAGGGACAAGGAATCGTTCCCTGGCCTCAAGTTCTTATGCGAATTGCCGATCATTTCAAAAGAGAAAGAGAAGAATTGGAAGAAAATGCTTCGAATGTGGTCAGTAATTTACTACATGCAAATAATGGACTTTCCTCCGGTGAGAATGAATGGAACAATGAACTCCTCTTGCACTCAGCGAAAGCAATTTGTGATAGCCATGACGACCAAGATGGTGGATTTACTCCCGCTCCTAAATTTCCTTCGCCAATGAAGATTGATTTCTTACTCGCCATTCGCGAATCACAAGCGGTTCGATTTAATAAAACACTTGCACAAAAAATTGATTTTTCAGTTCAAACAACTTTGACAAAAATGGGTAGTGGTGGGATGTACGATCAGATTGGAGGTGGATTTTTTCGCTACAGTGTGGATACACAATGGCTTATTCCACACTTTGAAAAAATGCTTTATGATAATGCATTACTTCTTTCAACTTATTCCAAGGCGCATCAACGATTTGCTTCACCATTATTTAAAGAAATCGTTGATCAGACTATCGACTGGCTCCTTTCGGACATGAAAAATAAAAAGGGTGGGTTTTATTCTTCGGTGAATGCAGATACTGAAGAAGGAGAAGGACAATTTTATTTATTAGAATTTTCAGAACTTGCAGAGGTCTTAAAGCCCGATGAGATAAAGGAATTCATTTCTCACTATAAGATGAACAAAGCAGAGAATTTTGAAGAAGGAAAATTACTTCCAATCAAAATTTCGACGGAAAAAGGAGAGACAGATGTCTGCAAAGAATATAAAAACAAACTCCTTTCTTATCGAAAAAATAGAATTCCCCCCACTCGTGATAAGAAAAAAATTACCGTTTGGAACGCGCTTTTAATTCGTGGACTGGTCGACGCCTCTCGTGCTTTCAACCGCAAAGATTGGTTACAAATTGCCATTGAATTGAATGACTGGATGACCCAGAACCTTCTGTCTAAAAATAATAAAATTTCTTCGATTTCATTTGAAAACAATCAACTGTCAGAACTTTCCTTTCTAGATGATTATGCACTATGGGCAGAAAGTTTACTTTGCCTCAGTTCGCTCAGTGATTGGGTAAAACCAGGCAGTTCTGTTACCTACATTGAACAGGCTGAAAAGATAACCCTCTCCACAATTGAAAGATTTAAAGATAAACAAAACTGTGGATTATATTTTAGCGAAAAAAGTAATGATAATCCAGCACAAGTAAGGAAGAAGTTTTGGTATGATAATGCAACACCGTCCGCGAATTCATCTCTTCTGCGTGTGTTTTCAACTTTATACCATTTAACCAAGAAAGAACTTTGGTTGAAAGAATTTAAAGAGGCTCAAACCGGCTACCCCAATCTATGCAAACAGGCACCACAGGGAATCGGTCATGCACTGAGTTCAATCACAGAAGAAGCGGTTGGAATTAGTTCTCTTTCCTGTCCGACAAA
Organism: Candidatus Seribacter sulfatis; assembly: GCF_964187635.1. Classification (NCBI taxonomy): domain Bacteria; kingdom Pseudomonadati; phylum Verrucomicrobiota; class Opitutia; order Opitutales; family Candidatus Seribacteraceae; genus Candidatus Seribacter; species Candidatus Seribacter sulfatis. Next base: position 40,516 of record NZ_CAXLMO010000015.1, read on the forward strand.
TCAAATGCAGGAAATTGTGAAAAAATTATCACAGAATCCATACCGACCAATTCATATTTCAAATCATAAAGACAACACTCGGAAAAATTCAACTCTTCGAATTGGCCAAGACTTTAAAGAAGAAATTAAAAATTCCGATCAATTGATCGAAAAGCTATATTCTTAATTCCTGGAATTATTTATCTTTTGCAAGCAAGCGACTCAATGAGCGACCGTCTTCCTTCACTACCTTTTCGGCAATATCCATAATATTGTACTTTTCATCATGCAACGAAGCATGGGCCACTTGAATGGCCGCCCGGATAAGCTTTGAATCGGTCTTAATTCGTAAACCCGTCCGCGACATCACGCGTTCGATTCCATCGAGCAAAGATAGATCCTCCTGAGTTAAAGTAATGGTTCTCACTACTCTTTTTGGTAAATTTGTTTCTGATTTAGCATCCATGATCTAAGAGTTACCCGAAGATAAAACCCATGTAAAACATAAATACTCTAAATCACTAATTAACCTAATTAAATTTTTCTGATTAAGCAGAGATTAAATTCTTTAACAATTCCTCTAGACTTCGAACATCAGCAGAGAATTTCCTGATACCTTCAGCTAGCTTCTCAGTCGCCATCGGGTCCTCGTTGAGTAAAAATCGAAAGGTCGGTTCATTAATTTCAATTTTTTCTAGATTTGACTCCTTTGCCTTTCGCTCGTTTAGCTTCACTTCAATCGGTGAAAAATCCTGTTGCATCTGTTCCAATAATTTCGGTCCGATAGTAAGTAAATCACAACCCACTAATTCCTTAATCTCTCCTGTATTACGAAAGCTTGCCCCCATGACTTCGGTAGGATAGCCAAATTTTTTATAATAATTAAAAATTTGAATAACCGATTGTACACCTGGGTCTTCAATTCCCTCATAGTCCCTATCGTGCTGCTTTCGGTGCCAATCTAAAATCCGACCAACAAAGGGAGAAATCAATTGAGAACCAGCTTCCGCACAGGCGACTGCTTGTACCAAGGAAAACAACAAGGTCATATTAGTGTGAATACCCTCTTGTTCTAATACCTTTGAAACAGCAACTCCTTCCCATGTGGTTGCTAATTTAATTAAGATTCTGTCTCGAGAAATACCATTCTTTTCATAAAGTGATATGATTGTTCGGGCTTTTTCCAGACTGGCATCAAAATCGAATGATAAACGGGCATCAACTTCGGTGGATACCCGACCGGGTACAACCTTCAGAATAGACAAGCCAAACTGAACAAGAAGTTGATCCATTACTTCATCCACATCCCTTTTTCCATTCTGGACTGAAGTCCGGACCACTTGATCCACTAAGCTTGAATAATCTGCCTGCCTGGAAGCTTTTAAGATTAAACTCGGATTCGTAGTCGCATCTCGGGGAGCATACTGTTCAATGGATGAGAAATCTCCAGTGTCAGCAACTACAACTGTATGTTCCTTTAACTGCTCTAAAACCGACTGACTCATTAGTCTAAAGGAAAGAGAAAACTACCCGACTACAGTGAATTCCGGTTCAGGCAATTTAAATCCTCAAAAGATCGGGTAAGGCGCTCGACAAAGGTAGTTTCTCCCCCCCTTAACCATGCCCGTGGGTCATAATATTTCTTATTGGGTTTGTCGTCACCATCCGGGTTACCGAGTTGTGCCTGTAGATAATCTTTGTTCGTATTATAGTATCCATGAACTCCATCCCAAAATGCCCATTGCATATCAGTATCAAGGTTCATCTTCACCACGCCATACCCTATCGCCTCACGAATTTGCTCACGGGAAGATCCAGAACCTCCGTGAAATACGAAATGAATGGGACGGTCTTTTAAACCATGTTTCTCTTGCACATACTCCTGCGAGTTAAAAAGAATTTTGGGAGTCAATTCAACATTGCCTGGTTTGTAAACTCCATGAACATTACCAAAAGCAGCCGCTACAGTAAATCGATTGCTCACTGATGATAAAATTTCATACGCCTGATTTACCTCTTCGGGTTGCGTGTAAAGTCGGGAAGTATCAATATCAGTATTATCCACTCCATCTTCCTCCCCTCCGGTTACCCCTAATTCGATTTCAATGGTCATTCCAATTTTATTCATCCTTTCGAAATAATCCCGGCATGTGCTCAGATTGTCTTCAATTGGTTCCTCCGAAAGATCGAGCATGTGCGAACTATATAAGGACTTACCCCTTGATTCATAAAACTGCTCTCCTGCATCCAATAAACCATCGATCCATGGAAGTAACTTTCTCGCGGCATGATCAGTGTGAAGAATAACCGGTACATCGTACGCTTCTGCCATTGCGTGTACATGCATTGCACCTGATACCGATCCAGCAATTGCAGATTTCTGGTTTTCATTGGAAAGACTCTTCCCTGCATAAAATATTCCACCACCGTTGGAAAATTGAATCATTACCGGAGAGTTCAAACCCGCTGCTGTTTCAAGAACTGCATTAACCGAATTGGTTCCCACTACATTGACTGCTGGAAGTGCATATTGATTTTCTAGAGCATCATCGAAAATTGCCTGCACATCGTCTCCGGTAACTACTCCACCCTTGAATTTTTTACTCATAATATTTTAGATTAAATTAAAATTTTATCTCTTTTCCCACATCTGGACTCGACAGGCAAAACTAAAAAAATAATGAAATGAATTATTTTTATCTAAATTTTGAATTATTTAGTAAGTAATTCGCTTAAATCTCCCGATCCTAAAGCTTCTTCCACTTCATCAAGTTTAATAAAAGTGGTTCTGGTATGAGGGAGTTTATATCGTTTAAAAACTCCTTTATCTAATAAATAATAAAGTTTCCTGGAAGAAATCCGTAATACTTTGGCCGCTTCTGAAATTCGGAGAATCTTGGGCACGGGTGGTTTTCTTAGATCTTTTAAATGTCCCTCCTGTGTTCGGACGGAACTTTCAATTGCCTCGATTTTTTGATCCATTGAGTCTAAACGATCTTTAATTTCACTTAATGCTAAAAAAATAATTTCATTCTCAATCTCATGGGGACTACGTATTCCTAATTCCTGTTCCTTTTCATTGCGAAAACGAACTGCATCAATCCGACTACGAAAATACTTTCGATATCTTTTTTTACGATAGGTCCAAGTTATACAATGAGGCGATGCTCGCCCAGTCGAGAGTGAATAGGATACTTTCATTTTAATTTGAGCATTGAATTCAGGAAAAGTTCCTATAAAACTCTATCACTGCCTCTTACTCAACCCTTAAGAATTCAATTACCATGAGTGAAAAAAATTTCCCTGAAGTTATAAAAGAAATTCATCATAAAGACGACCGCTTTGGAAAAGGTGCCTACTACTTTATTCGAGAAGCACTAGACCACACCCTCAAAAATTTAGAAAAATCGAACAAGAAAAACAAGGGCCATGTATCTGGAATTGAATTACTCAATGGAATTCGTGACTATGCATTAGATCGTTTCGGTCCTATGACAATGACCTTGATGGAACATTGGAATATTTCAAAATGTCGAGATTTTGGAGATATTGTCTTCAATTTAGTGGACCATGGAATCTTGGGAAGAACAGAAAATGACTCACTGGATGATTTTGAAGGCGGGTATAATTTTAAAGATGCATTTGAATTACCCTTTTTACCCCAAGATCAAAATAAATCTGAGCTGAACTGATTGCACCAATTTCAACCGATTATAAAAGCGTAAAGAATTAAAACTAAGGCGATTATTCCAATCGCTTTATACCAATTTTTGAAATGGGAATGGTTCTTGCCAGTCCCAAATGCCCCCCCTTTGTACTGAGTAAATTCCTCCTTCTCGCTGTTGCTCTCCCGATCGCGACAAGCAGGACATTGAGTACCATCTTTGGAGTGCCATTCGAAATCACAATCTGGACAAATTTTAAACATTTTCAAAGATTTACTCCCCTCCCCTCTTTTTTACCACAATAATTTCCTTGCCCAAAGTCTATTATGTGGCAAGAAATTACTATACCGCCCGCCTTATGATTTTCTTCCTTATAAGAAAGATACATTATAAATTTTTTTGCCCAAAAAATTTAACACTTCTCTTCGTTTTTATTTTTGGTGTATTCAGTTCTTTTTCCCTCGATGCAAGATCGCCATTACAAGAATCTCTAGGAACAATTCAATCTAGAGCATTAAATGGAGACCCCCATTATCAGGGAGTACTGGCACTATTTCACAAATTCGGTGAACGGGGTTTAGCCATCGATCTGAAAGAAGCAGAAAGATGGGCAAAATTAGCCGCGGAGAAAGAAGGTGCAGTAGGACTATGCACCCTTGCCTCGCTATCTCTTGAAAATGGAAAAGTGAATCGTGGTCACTTTTTGTATGACGAAGCATACCTCCATTCCAACCTCCTGGCCCTTGCTAAAGCAAAGGATCCACTTGCAATGTATTGTTTGGGAATGATTGAAATGGATAACCCCCCAAGGAATTTCTCTAAAGCAATTCGTCACATAGAATCAGCTGCTGAGAAAGGTTATGCCACTGCACAAGCAACATTGGGAATGATTTACTTTACTGGTATTGGAGTTAAAAAAGACTCAAACCTCGCAATAAAATGGTGTTCTCGGGCAGCCCGCGAAAAGCTTCCATTAGGTATGTTTTACCTAGGCATGGCTTACTCGATTGGAGACAGTCTTGAGAAAAATGAAGATTATGCTCTTCGCTGGATTCGTACTGCAGCAGACCGAGAATTAGTTATGGCCCAATTAACACTAGGGATGAAATACGCGACTGGAGATGGAGTGGAAAAAGATTTAGAATCTGCAGTAAGCTGGCTTCACCGGGCATCAATAAGCGGGTCTTCGGAAGCAAAACTTCAACTACGAAAATATGAAAACCACCTTGAAAGGCTGAGGAATCCTCCTGCAGTTTACATTCCTGAAAATCAAACAAAATCAGTCTCGAATTTAGCGGAGGCTAATATTAATAAGAATTCCAAAAATATTCCGATGAATCCACGTCCTGTCATTTCTATCCCCAGGACCGATATTTCAGAGGAGGATGAAATAGGTTTTGATGCCGTTGAGGCGGCAATGTCAGTTCTTACCATTGATAAAGACCGCGAAAAAGCAAAGACACTACTTGAAATTCCTGCGTCGAAAGGAAACCCAATTGCATGCAGGCATTTAGGTTGCCTTTATTATAAAGAAAATAATTTCAAATCGGCGAAGAAATGGTTTGATAAAGCTGCCCTTAAAATGGATCCTGAATCTCTTCGGTATTTAGGAATTTTATTTTTTCTTGGCCAAGGAGTTGAACAAGATTATCCCACAGCAGATTCATGGCTCACAAAAGCCGCTCAATCCGGTGATCTTGAAGCCTCCAGGTATCTGAGAATAGTGAAGCAGTTTCTTTAGACCACAGCTAGATAATCTGGTCATTATTTTAGGATCACACTATTTATATATAAAGTTCGTTCGCTTTCTTTAGTCGCAATCGAATTAAGATCTTCTCGGAATATAAAAAGCCCAACTCCACAATCCTTAGTTTGAGGTTAGGATTGCGACACTATTTTTTCTGAGAGTGGTAACAAGAATCACATAAGAAATACAAAAAAGTCGAACTTCTCTTCTAGGTAATAGAGAAGTAAGGAAAAGTATAAATTAGCCTAGCTGTTGAATACTCGGACTAGGGGTATAATTTTGGATTAAATAATCAAAAACCAGCAGACAAAATCAGTTTACACGAGTGTAAATTGGACAACACGAAAAATGAATCGATGGATTAATTATTCTGCCCAAGCCGCGTCTCTCAAATCTAAAACAATACCATTTGTTCCGGGCTTTAATTCCACTGGTTTGGACCAAACAACTCCAACCTGTCCAAGTGGTGAAGAACCAACAATAAAGTAATTCCCTGCCTCAATATTTTCGAGGTTAGCCTCTCCCATTGAATTGGTCTTGATCCGGGCAAGACTGTTAGTTGCTAATGCATTTCTAATCGCGGAAGCAATACCTGGAAAACGGTATCCCCTTTGCACTGATCTTGCCCAAAGCTCTGCTCCAGTATCAATCCCCTGGCCAGGCGGGATTCGTACTCTCGAAGAGTTTAAAATACTTTCAAGGTCATTTTTTACCAAGAAGAACTCAGTGAATCCAGCAGGTCGGTTTTTATTGTTAAGAAACTGGACTTGAGCGCGGAGTTGAATACTTGAATCACCGTCGGGAATCTTTTGGATACCGGGAGATGTAAGTGAAGAATTAGGTAACATGTTGCTCGAAGAAGGAGAAGGACGGTATGTCGAGGAAGGCAACGGTCTTGGAGTGTAAGTACTTGTTAAGGTCCGGGGAGCAGGAGTTGAGCGAATCGGAGAACTTACATAATTACTCGAACTTCTAGAAGTTCGGGGTACAGAAACTTGCATTGTACTTCCACCACTGCCTCCCTTTTTCAAGACACGAATTGCTTCCCTGGCAGCAACTAATGCGTTTTCTAAAGAAGAAATTCGATTTTGAGCATCTGATAACTCGCCATTTAATAGATTAACTTTCATGTTGGCTGATTGTCCTCTCTCCACCACTTCCTGCTTTATATCTCGTGCATCTGATAATTGTCGTCTCAAATCTTCAACCCGTGCCCTCTCTTGATCGAGTTGAATTTGGGCGGTAAGGTTTTTCTGATTTAAGTCCCGAACCTTTCTGTCCAACTGATCCCTTTGTGGAATTGTATTGTTGGAAAGAAGTTGTGTTTGTAATCGTTGATTTTGTTCCCGCAATCTTTGAATTTCTGCACCATCTGCTGCATTGGATAGATTAGTAACTACAACAGGGGGTGGGTTATAAGTGGTAAATGTTGAAGGCGTTCCACGGGATTGGGATTGGGACTGTCTTAAATTTTCTTCCAATATATTTATTTTTTGATTGAGGGATGCAATATCTGCCATCGATCGTTGAGCCTCCATTTTCGCCCTTGCCTCCGAATCTCGAGCACTTTGCTCTGCTCCTTCCAAACGGACAATCTGTGCTCTCAGGGCGGCATTATCTGGCTTTATTCCAGGAACAGTCATTTGTGCTCTCGCTAAATCCTCTCTTAATCCAGTGACTCGGTTATCTCTTTCTCCGATTTGCATTCTAAGATTGGCATTCTCTTTTGACAAATCATTCACACGAGTCTGGTAGTTTGCTTTTAATTCACGATTCTGATTGGAACCAGAAGATGAAATTGAGCCCTGCAAGCGTCGATTTTCTTCTTCCAAAATCGCCACCTGTTCCTTAATTCTTCCAAATTCCGAAAAAACAGATTTAAATTCATCATTTAATCTTAAACTGTCATTTTGACTTGCCTCTAATTCGGACTGCAACTCTTGAAAACGAGGTTCTTCAATACCTCGAGCAGCAAGTAAATCTTGTTGAAGAAGAAGGAGTTCTTTCTGTAACTCGATAAATCGTGGATCGCTGGCAAAGTTAGGAACTGGTGCCACTTCATTTGATTGGTCTGACTCCAAAAGTAACGACTCCATCTCCTTCCTCAATTGCTCGGAATTACGTAGCGCAGCAGTTAGATTGCCTATCCTTTGGAGAGCTTGGTTTTCGGCCTGCTTGGCATTTTCAATCACTTGATTAATTTCGGGGGAAGAAGAATTACCAACACTGGATTCCATTTGAGCCAACCTGGCCTGTGTTTCCTCTAATTCGGTCTGCATTTCTATAGTTTCAGAAACTGCATCCTGCAACTGGCTCTGGAGTGCTAACAATTGATCATCCTGTGGTGCTGAGGAAGTCTCTGACTTGGCTTTATCCAGATCTGCTTTTAACTGACTGATTTCATTCAATAAATCATTTTTCTCCGAGTCGCTCAGGGTTGGGATCACTGGAGTTGAATCAAGGTTTGTATTTTCTAGATTCATTTCATTTAACTTTTTTTCAGCACTTTCTAACTTACTCGCCAAAAGTTCCATCTCCTCTCGAAGTGATGATGCGATCTCAAGTTCTGCTTCTTTGTCAGTCATCTCCACAATGGCATTACTTAACTCTTCTTCTAATTCCTTGAGTCTTTTATCTTTGGATTCCAATAAAGCATTCAGGTCCTTTACAAGGGCGGTGTCATCCGGTGCAGAATCTGTACGTTTACCTGGTATAGAGTCGCTCTCAATTTTCTCGATGCTTTCCATTGCCAAAGCTAGTTGTTCTTCGATCTTTCCTCTTTCAACTTCTTCTGAATTTGTTTTTTCAAGTAAATCATTGATCGTATTCTGAGCGGCTAGAAGTTCATTTTCCAAACGAATAAAATCTTCCGCATCTTTTTCAGAACCCTGTGGAAGACTCCTTGGGGATTGATCTCCGTTTTGAGCAATCTCATTTAACTTCTGCACTGCGTCATCCAACTGCTCTTGCAAATTAATTCGCTTTTCATCTTGTGAATCTAAAGAAACTTGCAACGCATCAATTGTTTGCTCGGCTCGGGAAAGTTCCATTTCAAGTTTTTCAAATACTTGGGAATCTTGCGATCCTGAAGCAAGCGGTTGTGGGCTCTTTTCAATCTGGTCTAATCTATTTTGGGCATTGACTAGTTGTTCCTCTAGTTGTGTCACAATGGCAACCTGTTCATCATCGGTTGAACCTTTTTCAGATTCTGTATCCAGTATTGCTTTAGTTTCTATAATTTCTTGTTCAAGGCTGGCGATTTTTCTATTTCGAATGACATCGTTGTTTTCCAAGTTATCGAGTTTTTGTAAGGCACTCGCTAACTCGTTTTCTAAAATTTCGATAGTCTTGCTCCGTCCGATTGATTTTTGGGACAATTCTTGTTGTAATTCTTGATTGCGAAGTTTCTCACTGGCTAATTCCTCCTCCAAATCAATCAATGATAAGACCTCATTATCCTCCACCATTGCGGATCGTTTTTCTAATTCAACAATTTGAGCGTTCGAAACTTCCAATTCTTCCATTAAGGAAGCATTCGATTTCTGAAATTGAACCCCTGCACCTAATCCTTGGTTGCGCAAAATAACAATCTCCGACTCTAGATCTTCTGCCTGTTGTCGAAGAATTCTTTTTTCATCATCTGCTCTTTGCAGTGACAATAATTGAGATTCCATCGAATTAGCCAACTCGGTGCGTAAATTATCAACTTCTAAGTTTACCTGTTCAGCTTCTTCTAAACTCTCCTGCAAAATCCTGATCGTACCAAGTGCCTCTTGGAGTTGGGAAACTGCTTGCTTAGTTTCCACAGATTCTCCTAATCCAGCCGATTTCATCCGAGAAATTTCGGTTCGAGCAACATCGAGTTCACTTTTTAAATCAAGAACAAGTTCTTTTGATTCATTGGACTGATCCGCTTGGTTTTCTTGCTCAGCAAGTAATTGATTACGGGTATTTTCGAGCTGTAATTCCAAGGAACTAATTATTTTTGCTGAATCCTGCATAAATCTTTCCTTGTCTTCATTGGTAAAGACAAGCTCGACTTTCGCTTGATTTAATTCTTCGCGTAGTGATTCCACTACCTGATCTAAACTACCAGATTGTGAATTTTGTGTTCTTTTAGTCTCCTCTAGCACAGTATTCAAATCTTCGAGTTGACCTGCAATTACTTTTACCACCTCCAGTTCTTCCTTGAGTTTTTTTGCATCAGCCTGGGCTTGTTTTAACTCCAAATCCTTGCCCTCTAAATCGAGCTCTCTCCTTGCTAATTGATCTAACGCACGTTTTTGCCGAACCACAGCAGAATCGAGTTCAACCTGTAATCCATCAATTAATTCTGTGGCTTTACTCTGTTCAGATTCAAAACGGTTGGATAAAGTTTTAATCCGAGCTTCTGAGTCTGCGAGATTTCTTTCCATTTCATCCACAAATGGAATGGCAGGTAATTTACCGAGTGATGCATCTCGCAATGAATCCTGGGCGACTTGCGCATCTTCTTCCAGTCGTTGAATTGTCGTTGCGTATTCGAATTCCCGACGAGCAATCTTTTCCTGTGACGCTTCAAACTCAGTCTGTGTCTTCTTTAATTTTAGATTAGAAATTTTCAATTCATCTTCTAACGATGCAACGCGTTCAACAAGATCCTGCCGACCTGCCCTATTCAGAGATTTTGCCTTTTCTACTTCACGTTTTGCTGCATTAAGATCGATCAAAAGTTTGTTTACATATTCCGAACTGTTATTTCGGTTCGGTGAATCACCAAATCCTTCCATAGAACTTTTCAGCTTTACTAGTTGAGCTTCAAGCTCGTCTTTTTCATTGAGCTCAATTTGCATTCGGGTAATTTCCCCCAATGATTTCCTTAATTCGTTTTGCAGGGTTAAGTAAGATTCTTGGGTGGAGTCCATTGGTGCCATTTGTGCCATCTGTAGTGCTCTTCTCGCCTCATTGAGCTCACGCTCAAGAGAGGCAAGCCGTATCGAATCACTCCCTGATGACATAGTAGCTGTTCTGGCAGCATCAAGGTCGGACCGCGTTCTTTCGAGCTCATTTGTTACCGAGCGAATCATCGCATTGGAACGCTCTTGCTCCACTAGCAAAGTTTGCCTGGAAGACCGAAGATCTTCACGGGCAAGTTGCAAATCTTGTTCCAGTTTATTAATTTTACCGCTCACACTCCGGGCAGTAGGTACTTGGCCATTTTCCGTGGCCCAAAGAGAATTTTTAGACTCCTCTAAACTTCTCGCTAACATTTGAGTCTCTTTTAAATTATTCTGCAATGAGACAATTTCGCGATAGGCTTTCCTTAAGTCTCCTTGCATATCAGCAGTATCGGCAGAAAGTTCACTCTGAACAGATTTTGAAGTCGCAAGTTCAGTTTTTAAACGATCAATGATCTCAGATGACTCATATCCATTATTTTGTTCACTCCTCACCTGTACGAACCCTGCATCTGTATTAATCGAAGGTGAAAAACGACCTGAGGAACCTAAGGCAACTGCTTCTTTGGCTTTAATTACATTTGCCACCTGTTGGGCTTTGGGTGAGTAAGCACTTCCACCGTTGCTAGTTTTAGGTGCTGTAGGAACTGCTCGAATAGCGAGTAAGTTACTCTCAGCCTGAATATTGGAATAAGATTGAATGGCCTCAGATACCGCATTTCGGGATAAATTGGTGAGCGCATCCACTTCCGTTTCAGTTCGCATCAAATTTTCTTGAAGTACTCGCAAGGCCGGAGCTGCTTCTTCAAGTCGCCCGGCGAAGTTTTCCTTCAAATCATCAAAGATAAGAGTTGCTTCGTTCAAACGACTATCTACCGATGAAATACCTTGAGCAATCTCTTCAGAACGGACCTTCCAATTCCGATCTGCGACATCTAATTGATTGCGAATCGAAATGGACTTAGAATCATTAGCACCATAGGCAGAGACAAGTTGTTTTAAATCTCCATTTGCAGAACTTCTATTTGCACTAAATTGATTACTTCCCTGTTCTTTCTTCACCTCCTTAAGGCGCTCATCTAACAGACCCAGTTTGGATTCTATGTATTGAGCTTGTTGATCAGGTGGGAGTGATTCAGTTTCAGCTTCTTGAACAAGTTGACTGAAAGCAAGACTGGCAATACCCAAAAGAAACAATGGGACACCAAACCAACCTTGCCTGCATACGGATAAACAGGTGGATATCATAAATTTAATTATGCGATGCAATAAACAGGAAGCAAGACCGGATTTGATTTAAAATTATGAGCATGATCAGAATCATTTATAATAAAAATCGTTAAACATAAATATAGAATTGAGTTCCTTGAAATAATCATTTACTTTCAAGTTTTTAGCCCGGGTGGCGGAATTGGTAGACGCGATAGATTTAGGATCTATTGTCTTAGGGCGTGAGAGTTCGAGTCTCTCCTCGGGCACCATTAAAAAAACAGTTTAAAACGCATCCCCAAAGGGGCCCTGCCAAATGCCTAGCACAATTGAAGATACAGCAAGTGCAAGCATGCAGAATTTAAACAGGCCCATACGCGGAACATTTAACCATGGGTCTTCCTTCTCTTCCTCCTCATCAGAAAAGGAGGGTTTGGGATGAAAGGTAATTTCTCGCATCCAACCAAAATAATAGAAAATAGAAATCACAACCCCGATTACCATTGCAGCAAGTGAAAAGTACAGTTGGGCTTCGTACGCAATTGAGATTAAAAGAAGTTTGGCCACAAATCCCGCAAAGGGAGGTATTCCTGCAAGGGAACCAATCCCAGATACTAAAACAAAGCCAAGCCAAGGGTGCTTTTTCGCTAAATCCTCATAATGGGAGAATTCATGCTCGGTTTCATCATTCAATCGGGCAATAGTCATCACCCCAAACACCGCGAAAGAAGCAAGTAGGTATATGAAGAGGTAAAAGAAGAGTACCCAAACTGCTCGATCGCTATCCCCCGCAAATTGCATGGAAGCCATAATCGCGACCAAAAGGTAACCCGCATGGGCGACACCAGACAAACCGAGCATCCTTTTAATATTTCTTTGCGTACAGGCAGCTAAGTTCCCAAAGAAAATAGTAAAAGTTGCCACAAATCCAAGCAGTGGCATTAGAAATTCCGACATTCCTAAAAATGGCCCATTGACTAAATTGAGAAGAACAAAGAAACCAGCGGCTTTTGATGACACGGCAAGAAATGCAGTAATGGGCATTGGAGAACCGTGATAAACATCAGGCACCCAAATTTGAAAAGGAGCTGCACCAATCTTAAACGCAATTCCTGCAATAATAAGAACCACTCCCGCACGAAGTAATAAATGGTCAGGATTTGCTTCCAATAAATTCCCAAGGTATTGAAATCCTAATGGGTCCTGCCCTTCATAACCGATGTAGTTTGCACCCCATGCCTCCGGGTTTCCTGCGACACCATAAAGAAGAACGATCCCAAAAAGAAGTAGGGAGGAACTCAACGCGCCAAAGATTAAATACTTAATACCCGCTTCTAATGACTTCGCTGATTCCCGATTATACGCAACCAGGGTGTAAAAACAAACCGCAACCGTTTCTAATGCTACAAAAAGCATTATGAAATGATTACTCTGAACCAATAACATCAAACCAGCAGTAGCAAGCATGGTAAGGTGATGAAATTCACCTGCCCGTAATTTTTTGTTTTTTAAATATTGATGCCCAAGAACGGAGACAAGAAGAGAGGATAATAAGAAAAAAGTTCTCATCACATCACCCTGAATTCCCTGATGAAGCATGCCAGAAAAAGTTTCCCGGTCAAAAGTATGGTGCCAAGCGAGGTAATCAAAAAGGTGAAAAATTAGAAGGCCTGCTTGAAAAACGATTGCCAGACTACCAATCGAAACAATGGGTTTATCTGATTTTCGAAAAAGATCGATTCCCAGTAATACAATTGCAGCAAGTGCAAGTGCTAATTCAGGCCAAATTTCAGACCAAATGTTTGTGTTTGAGAAATTTAAATAATGTTCCATCTCAATGATCAGAAATCGGTTTAACTGGAAGACTCTTTTGTAATGAATCGTAGGAAGTCTGGTTATTGTCTAAACCAACACCTTCCGCATTCGGTAAACAACATGCGGGTGTAAATTGAGACAATGCGGCAAAATCAATTTTTTCGTATCGGGTTCCAATCTCTTGGTCAATTCGGTCCGAAACCCCTCTCGGCCATAATCCCAAAAATAAAAGTGCAGATAAAATAATTCCCGCAGGGATAATTTCGGCCGGTTTTAAATCTGAGATTGGATTTTCTTTTTCATGCTTAATTAATTCATCTGAACCGGTACCAAAAAATATTTTAGCTACTGCTCGCAATCCAAATATGGCAGAAATAATGATACCCAGGGCTGCTAAAACTAAAAACAATCGATGATCTGGATTTTCGCCGAGGGATAAAAATACTCCAAATTCGCCCCAAAAATTGCCAAACCCGGGTAGACCGATCGTGGCCAAAGAAGCTGCTACAAAAAAACAGGCCAGGACTGGAGTCTTGGTGGCAAGACCACCCATTTCATCCATTTCAAAAGTTCCACTTCTCTTTTGTATGTATGTTGAAAGTAAAAACATCAAGGCCACCGATAATCCATGTGCAACCATAAGCATCACGGCAGATCCTGCTCCCAGGGATGAACATACTGCTAAGCCAAGAAAGCAATACCCCATATGCATGACTGAACCATACCCTACCATGCTTTTTAAATTAGTCTGAGCAATCGTTACAAATCCAACCAGTAATACATTTCCTAAGGCTAGCCATAATAAATAGGGACTCCAAGCAAGGGCACCTTCCGGTAACAAAGGTGCGGCAATTTGAATCAATCCATAAAGTCCAAACTTCTTCAGAACCCCGGCATGCAACATAGACACCGAAGTCGGGGCAGCTTCATACCCTTTTGCTGCCCATGTGTGAAATGGAAACAAGGCAACTAAAATACCAAACCCAATTAATAGAAGACCAAAGATCTTAATTTGTGTAGACTCGAGCATCTCGGTATTGGCAAGAGCATGTGAGAGTGATGGAAAATCAAATTTTTCCGCGTCGACCATTACATTTAAGGCGACCAATCCACCAAGGGAAAGCAGTGCCCCCAAGGTTAAATAAATCGTAATTTCCAAAGCAATACTTCTGCGATCTCGTCCCCCCCATAATCCGATCATTATAAAGGTGGGGATTAATGCAAATTCATGAAAGAGGTAGTAAAAAAATAAATCAATACTGGCAAACAGGCCCATCAGCCCGGACTGCATGACCAATAATAATGCCAAGTATAAACGCAGTCTTTCAGCCCCGGAGCGAATGGCAGTCAAGCCTGCAGCAAGTCCAACCACACCGGCCATCGCAAATAAGGGGGAAGAGACTCCGTTTAGTCCTAGATGAAAAGTAATCTTTAGTTCCTGCAATCCCATCCGTGGGTGGAAAATTTCAAAGCAATACCCGCCATTTGAACCGTCAAAATTGAAGAAGAGTACGATGCCTGCAATAAAAGGAAATCCAAAGCCAATGTATGCTAATTTTTTGGCCCAGTCATCTCCTCCTCCAATACCCGCAAATAACAATGCGGATGTAAGGGCGGGAACAATTATGGAACCGAGAAGTAAAATTTGATCAAGAGTCATTGTAATCTATTGCTTAATTTCCAAATATTCCCGATGCGTAGGCAAGAAATCCAATCGTCCCGGCAACGAACCAAAAAGTGTAGGCATGGATCTTTCCGATATAACAAACTTTTCCCAGCATCCCTAGAAGAGCGGCCACTCCCGCTGAACCTCGAACCATTAACCCGGAAATAAAGAGTAATTCCATAACCTCAAGGAAACGAGCCATTGGGTCCTGAATTTTCTTGATATAAAAACCATACATCTGATCAAAAAAGAGCTTGCTCTTGCAGAGTGAGAAGAATGTGGGGAACTTTTCGGATAATGGGTCCACATCTCCAACCCGACCATAAAAATTTCGTGCAGTGATTGCTCCTACAATCCAAGCAAAAGTGCCCAGTACAATCATCCATAAATGGTTGGGCATCGCCGCAACCAATTCAATATCTGGTAAGATCGACTCCACAATGGCAAACGGGTAAAGTGAGTGATAGCCTCCAACCACAGCTAAGATTGAAAGTAATAGGAGAGGTCCCGTCATCAATGCTCCATTCTCATGGGCATGTGCTGCCTTATCTGAACGAGCCAATCCCTCAAATGTGATGAAGTAAAGGCGGAACATATAAAGCGCGGTCAAAATTGCTCCTGCATATAATAATATAAATACAGGCATATTCACATTATAAGCAGTAAGAAGGATTGCATCCTTACTAAAATATCCTGATAGAAAATTAACTCCGCAAATCGCTAGTACACCGATCAGGAAGGTGATTGCAGTAATCGGCATTTTCTTCCGTAATCCACCGTATTTAAAAATGTCCTGTTCGTGATGACAGGCATGAATGACTGATCCCGAACCCAAAAACATCAATGCTTTGAAAAAAGCATGAGTCATTAAATGAAAAAGCGCGATCCCAGGCATTCCCAAGCCAAAAGCGGCTGCCATGTACCCCAGTTGCGAAAGGGTGGAATAGGCTAATATCTTCTTAATATCCCTTTGAACAAGGGCACAGAAACCGGCATACAGTCCCATCCCCGCACCCAGAATTGCCAAGAGTGAAAGGGCATGTTCGGTAAACATGAAGTCAATCCGTAATAAGAGGTAAATTCCGGCGGCAACCATTGTGGCCGCATGAATAAGTGCAGATACTGGTGTGGGACCAGCCATGGCATCTGGAAGCCAGACATGTAATGGAAACTGTGCGGATTTCCCGATAAAGCCACAAGCAAGTGCAAGTCCAAGGAAAGTAGAGATCAAGCTCGGGTCGAAATCAACTAAATCGGCAAGTTCGAGGAGATTTACAGTACCAAAGGCCCAATAAGTGAGAACGATTCCGATTAAAAATCCAAAATCACCCACTCGGTTTACAATGAACGCCTTCTTGGATGCCTGAGCAGCTTCATCAGTGGTTAAGTAATGGGCAATTAAAAGATAGGAACTAAATCCCACCAATTCCCAAAACACAAAAATCATAATCAAATTATCAGCGACTGTAATTCCAATCATTGAAAACATGAAAATTGATAACCCTCCAAAGTAGCGAGACTTCGCCTCATCATCCGCCATGTAGCCCAAGCTAAAAACATGAATAAGAAATCCGACAAAAGAAACTACGAATAAAAGAAGTCGGGCTGGCGCATCAATCAGGAAGCCAAAGCTCAATTCCCACCCCGCCATTTTCATCCAAGTTGTCTGCCATGTAAAAACCTCGTTTTCCCCGTTAAAAATTAAATACAGAGCAAATACAAGAATTCCACCTGATGTGGCGACAGATAGCAACGAGGCTATATTTCCTGACTTACGAAGAAACAATAGAGTGATCAGCGCGGAAAGAAGCGGGAGAAGAAGAATACTGAAAGCAACGGTTTCCATAGTATTAGTTTTTCAAAAGAGAAATATCTTCAGAAAAAACGCTTTGTCTTTTCTTGTAAAGGGCAACAAGCAGAGCTAATCCAACCGCGACTTCAGTAGCGGCAACAGTCATTATAAAAAATACAAACAGGCTGCCGTCCAAATTTAGACTGGTACGGGAAAATGAAACCAAAGCCACATTGACTCCATTCAACATCAATTCAAGAGACATTAAAACTAAGAGCAGATTTCGACGAATAACCACTCCCAAAAACCCCACTGCGAATAAAAGAAAGGAAAGAACTAAAAAATGTTGAGGAGTTACAGTTTCCATTTATTCAGTTCCTCCAGATGTTAACGATTTTTTACTCAATACAATCACCCCAACCATGGCAGCTAAGAGAAGAAAGCCTGCTACTTGGATTGGGAGCATATACTTTGTAAATAAACCATAGCCAAAGTTTTTCAATGAAGTGGAAAATAAAAGAGAATCTCCATTGACCTGCTCCGTGGTCTGAATCTCTTGCCAACTCCCTGATTCAGCACTACCAATTCCGGAAAATTGCAGAAGTAAAACTACTAAAATCCCAAATGATAAACAACCCGCAAGACCAGAAATTACTTTAATCCGCGAAACTTTTCCACCGTCAGGCCCGACATCAAGGAGCATGATGATAAAAAGAAAAAGGACCATTACTGCTCCCGCGTATACAAGAACTTGCAAAATCGCTAAAAAGAACGCCTCCAATAATACAAATAGTGCCGCCACACTGACCAATGAGATAATCATAAACAAAGCAGCGGGCACCGGATGCCTGGACATGATCATAAGCAAGCCACCGCCCACTGAAAGAGTGGCAAAAAAATAAAATAATATGTCTACAGCATTCACAAAAGTAATCAGTAATTTAGCGAATTAAAATGGAGTTTGTAACGGTACGAAGTTGCATGAGACTAGTGATCATTCCCCTGTTCCTCGGCTGTTTTCTTTTGATCCCACTTGTAGTGAGAGTCCGGTAATGTACCTCCAAGCTCATACAGTTTTTCTTTATTATTAATCATTTCCTCACGAGTATATCCGGAGGATGAATATTCATCCTGAAGGTAAATTGCTTCTTCTGGACAAACTTCCTGACAATACCCACAATAAATGCACCGCAGCATGTTTATTTCAAATTCTTGAGGGGCTTTTTCCACATGTTCACGATCCTCTTCACCCTCCGGTACTGAACCGGGTGTAATTCGTATCGCTTTAGGTGGACAGACAAACTCACACAACTGACAGGAGACACACTTTTCTCGACCGTTTGGATCCTTAACAAGCGTGGGGACACCACGGTAGTTCTTCGGTATGATCGGTTTTTCCTCCGGGTACTGAAGAGTAACTTTTTCTTTAAACATGTTTGAAAAAGTAGTCTTAAGACCGGTAACAATTTGAGGAAGATAGGTTCTTTCCGAAAGGGAAAGAGGTTTGCGTTGAAGGACTACGGTTTTTGCCATGATAAAATAATTAAGCGGTTGGTTGATCAAGCCAAGTCACCAGCAAGACATAAAAAATCAAATTAAGCAGAGCAAGTGGAAGAAGTTTTGTCCACCCGAGATTCATCACTTGATCATACCGAAAACGGGGGATGGTCCAACGAACCCAAATAAAGAAAAAGATTAAAAATATAGTCTTGGCGAGAAACCAGCCAATTCCAAGCAAAGTTCCAACCCATGTGGCGGGCCAAGGATCGGCGATCCAGGGCAAGAAATGCCAACCACCCAAAAAGATAACCGTAAAGATTGCGGAACCCACTACGATGTGTGCGTACTCAGCAACAAAGAAAATACCAAACTTAAAACCTCCGTATTCTGTGTGAAATCCACCCACAAGATCAGTTTCAGATTCTGGCATGTCAAAAGGTAAACGATTGGTTTCTGCAAACAATGCAATCAGGAATATCAGGGCGGATAATGGTTGCACCAACAAAAGCCAGGCTCGATCATTTTGTGAATTTACAATATCGACCAGACTAAGCCCCATCGCACCAGTCCCCGGTTCGCTGACCCATAAAAATATTGGAAGTAAGGATAAACCCATTGCTAATTCATAGGATATCATTTGAGCAGAAGAACGAATTCCACCAAGAAATGGATACTTACTATTAGACGACCAACCCGCTAGTACAATTCCGTATACTCCCAAGGAAGAAACCGCTAATACAAATAAAATACCCACTTCCAAATTCGCTAACATTAAGGGAATCGTTCGGCCATCCTCGGCGAAGAACTCACCAAATGGCAAAACAGTCATAGTAGTCAATGCAGGAACAAGAGCGACAATTGGGGCCAAATTGTAATATAACTTATTAACATGCCCTGGAATCATTTCTTCTTTAAATAAAAATTTCAATCCATCAGCGAGTGGTTGGAACATACCCAATCCCTTTAAAAATTTTCCGACAAATGGAATATGCACAATAAAAGGCAAAACAGTTCGGTTAGGACCCACCCTGCCTTGCATCCATGCACTCACTTTTCTTTCCGCAAGAACCGAATATCCTGCCATCGTCATTACTGCACCGATCATAAGCAAAGCAAATAAGAACTTTAACCCAACCATTAACAGCATATCAAAATCAAACATGGTGCTTAGGCTTCCTGTAATTGATTAGCGGGTAAAAAATGAAGAGCTTTTTTTTCCACAAAATCCAATTCAGACCACTTTTTTCCATCCAATTGAAAACCTTCACTTGGAATTGAAGAAAAGCTTAGCTTATGAAAAATACTGGTCGCGGGCTTACTCAATTGTTTCCAAATCTGGGCAAGATCAGCAGATTGTTTGACTTCTTCCGACAAAGAATTAATCAGCGAGGCAAGGATATGAAGATCCGGAAGTAAACCTGCTGGTCCAGGAACTGCCTGCTTGAAGGATTGTAAACGAAAAGTTCGATTGATGAAAGATCCTGTTTTTTCAAAAGAGGTAAGTGTGGGGATCAACACATTTGCCAACGCAGATGTTTCATTCCTGTGAGTTCCAAGGTACACTACCTTAATTCCCTTAAGATCATCCCGAGTGACACCAGAATCCAAAATGTCTTCCCCCATCACAAGTAAGGTATCAAACTGCCCCTTGGACAATGCCCGCGAAAGATCGGATAATTGATCGGAGGGGTATTTCGCGGAGAATCCCGTAGCGAGAGCACCACGGAGATTAGGAGTGCGATCACTGGCAAGAAGGATTCCGTCATCATCACCAAAATGTCCACGCAAAAATTTCTTCCCTTTGAAATTCCGCGCCAGTTTGGTCAGTAAATACTGTTCCTCTACTGTTGAACGACAAGAACCGACAATAGCCAATTTTTTATCCTTCAATAATTCTGAGGCAGAAGAAATCGCATCCGCTAGAGTAGATGATTCGCCGTCAATACTGGGAGTAATAATTCGATCATCTGACTTTACCTGTTTATACAATTCACGACCGCTATCCGTCATCCAACTATCATTAACCGAGTCATTCCTGCGGGGAGTAATTCGATAAATTTCCCCTTCCCTACTTGAAACTAAAATATTAGATCCCGCACTACTCTCTGTGCAAATACTCGGAGATTCTTTTAAAAACCACACCCTCATCTTGAATCTAAAGTCAGAACTGGTTAATGCACCGACAGGACAAAGATCCACAGTATTTAAGGAATAATTATTGGAAAGATCCTTACCCGGAAAACAAGTTAAAGTAGAAAAACTACCACGATCCACAAAACCAAGAACATCATCATCTACCACCTCTTGACAGAAACGGATACACCTTGAACACAAGATACAACGCTCATCATCGAGGGTAACCCTTGGACCTAATTTGGTTCGTTTAGGCTTCACATTTTTACGCTCAACATATCGGCTGTATCCACGCCCATAATCAGTGGCAAATTCCTGCAATCGACACTCTCCTGCCTGGTCACAAATCGGACAGTCTAGAGGGTGGTTCACAAGGAGGAATTCCATGATACCCTCTTGCGAACCCGTTACCATCGAGGAATTTGTCTTTACATGCATACCAGGTGAAACATTGGTACCACATCCGATTACCGGCTTGGGTATCCAACCTATCTTTTGTACACCGTCCTTGTCCAAAATAGCCTCCCCCGTTCCACGGTCTCTCATCGGAGTTCCCATCTCAACCAAGCACATCCGGCAATTACCGGCCACACTCAGTTGTGGATGGTAACAGTAGTGGGGAACCTCAGTTCCGTGTATTGCAGCAGCTTCAATAATATTGATACCTGCTGGTACATCGACTTCTTTTCCATCAAGATTGATGGTGACCATAGATGAATTTCCGTTACTGCTCATAGAAATTAAATTAATTGAAGAGATGGTTTATTTTTTCCATTTTTCGCCTTCTCTTCAAATTCATTTCGAAATTTTGCGATAAAACTCTGGGTTGGCCAAGCGGCTGCTTCCCCAAATGCACAAATAGTACGACCTTCAATTTGGTTGGCTACTGAAAGGAGCAAATCGGCATCCTCGTGACGAGCATCCCCCTCGCACATCCTCTTGGTTATTTTTTTCATCCAAAGTGAACCCTCACGGCACGGCGTACATTGGCCACAAGACTCATGAGCATAAAAAGCATTTATATTGGCCATGGCTTCGACCATATCAACGGTATCGTCCATGATAATTATTCCACCAGATCCGGACATACTCCCCACCGAAGCAGGACCGTCAAAATCGAGAGGAATGTCTTCAATTCCCCAATCAAAATCGCTTCCATCTTTTAATTTCCCGCTAAATCGTTCATCCGCCCGTAAAATTTTGGAAGAAGAACCGCCCGGAATAACTGCCTTCAAAGTACGTCCTGGCAACAAACCACCACAGACATCATAAATCATTTCACCAAGGGTTAATGCACCGCACTCAAATTCGTAATAACCCGGCTTTTGCACTTGGCCAGAAACGCACCAAATTCGAGTGCCAGTATTATTAGGCTTACCAATCTTGGCAAATTCTTCTCCTCCTATTTCCAGGACATGCTTCACGTTGCAAAGTGTTTCAACATTATTGACTATCGTAGGACATTGATAAAGCCCTAACACTGCAGGAAAATAAGGGGGTTTAATTCGCGGGTTTGGTCTTTTTCCCTCTAACGATTCAATCAAACCAGTCTCCTCTCCGCAAATGTATGCACCGGCTCCCCGATGAACTACCAAATCGCAGGAATAAGAAGAGCCTAAAATCTTATCGCCACAGAAATTCTTTTCCTTGGCCTCCGCAATTGCTTCTTCCAAAATATGAGCTCCCTTAAAGAATTCTGCACGGATATATATAAATGCCTGTTTCGCTCCTATGGCATAGGCGGCAATCATCATGCCCTCAATTAATTGATGTGGGTCCTTGTGCATGATTTGCCTATCCTTAAAAGTACCCGGTTCAGACTCATCGGCGTTACAAATAAGATAAATGGGCTTCCCCGATTTGCGATCCAGAAATTTCCACTTCATTCCCGCAGGAAAACCAGCACCCCCACGCCCCCGCACACCAGACTTCAATACCTCTTCTCCGATCTCTTCAGGCTTCATTTTAAAAGCCTTTTTCAACATCGAATAACCATTATTCTTTAAATAACAGCCAATTTTATTTGAGTATTTGGGATCATCCGCATGCTTTAAAATGATCCGTCTTTCTTGTGGTGTATTTTTTTTGATCATTTTTTCTTAGTCGGTTTTGAAACTGGAGACTTAGAAACCAAGCCATTTTCATAACTCGTAAAGTCCTTGGATGTATCTAATTTTTCCTGCACTAAAAGATCGGCAAAACTCTCGGCATTTTTACCTTCGATATTTTCGTAGGTATCTTCCCCCACCATTACCACGGGACCTTCGCCACAATCTGCGAGACATTCCATAAATTCAATCGAGAACTCGCCATCTTCACGAACATGTCCCTCCTTCACCCCCAATTTATCTTCCAGGATTTTACAAGTTCCATAAGATCCACGCAGAGCACAGGGCAAAGTCCGGCAAACCCGAATATGTTTTTTCGCCCAGGGCGTTTCGCGTAACATCGGATAAAAGGTAATCAACTCCTTGATATTGATCGGTTCAATTTCAAGTTTTTCCGCAATCCACGAACAGGTTTCATCGGAAATAAAGCCCAATTCATCCTGAACCAAGTGAATCACCATTAAAGCGGCACTTCTTTTTTCCGGGTACCGAGGAATGACCTCCTCAATTTTAGTAAG
Source organism: Candidatus Seribacter sulfatis (assembly GCF_964187635.1). Taxonomy (NCBI): domain Bacteria; kingdom Pseudomonadati; phylum Verrucomicrobiota; class Opitutia; order Opitutales; family Candidatus Seribacteraceae; genus Candidatus Seribacter; species Candidatus Seribacter sulfatis. The sequence goes on from NZ_CAXLMO010000015.1 coordinate 63,585, forward strand.
CGTTTCTTTAGAAAGTTCCATAAAATTTACTAACGATCACACTCGCCCATCACAAAATCAAGACTGCCTAAAATAACAGTGATATCGGAGAGGAAATGCCCGGGAGCCAGTTTTTCTAAAATACTAAGATTACAAAAGCTGGGGGCTCGTATTTTCATCCTGTAGGGCACTCCCCCACCCTTAGACACGACATAAAACCCGAGTGCACCCTTCGGATTCTCGGCTTCAAAATAAACTTCTCCCGCAGGAATTTGTGGCCCCTCGGTTACGATCATGAAGTTTTGGATTAACTCCTCCATACTCGATAATATTTTCTCTTTTGGTGGTGCAAAAATTTTCTTGGCATCTTCAGCATACCAAGCACCGGTTGGAAAATCCTTAATCACTTGTTTGATAATCCGAATGCTCTGTAACACCTCTTCGATCCGAACTAAATATCGATCATAACAATCTCCACGCGTACCAATTGGAACATCGAAGTCATATTGTTCATAACCCGAGTAAGGCTTATCTTTGCGCAAATCCAAATCAATACCGCAGGCTCGCAAATTAGGTCCGGTTAAACCATAAGCAAGTGCATCTTCTTTGGAAATTTCTCCAATCCCTTCGGTTCGATCTAAGAAAATTCGGTTGCGGGTAAGCAATTTTTCAACCTCCCCAATTGCCTTGGGTAATTGATCCACAAAGCTTTCCACGCGCCCCAACCAACCATCTGGAACATCACGGGCAACTCCCCCAATTCGGGTATAGCTGGTAGTAAAACGGGCACCCGTTAATTCCTCAAATAAAGTGTACAGTTTTTCACGCTCAGTAAAAGTGTACATAAAGGGAGTCCAAGCGCCCGCATCCATACCAAATACTCCCATTCCTAATAGATGGCTTGAAATTCTTGCCATCTCACACACCAAGACCCGAATCGCCTGACAACGGGGAGGAATCTCGATATTAGTCAATTTCTCAACCGTCAAGGCATAAGCGACATTATTTGCCAAAGGTGCTAAATAATCTAACCGGTCAGTGTAGGGAACAAATTGATTGTAAGTCATATTCTCGGCAATCTTTTCATCTCCCCGATGAAGATAACCAAGAACAGGCTCACATTTCTGGATTAAATCACCATCCAGTTCCATGATTAAACGAAGAACTCCGTGAGTGGTGGGATGAGAAGGACCGACATTTAAGGCCATCTTATCCCCATCCAGCTTAGTACTTGCCTCGGCTCCGCGCGAACCGATATCACCGATTGAAATTTCTTTAGTAGTACTCATACAGGTTTTCCCTTCTTTTCGGTCCAACTCTCATCTTTTGCCCTCGGTTCGGAATCACTCATCGAACCCGAATTGGGAGAAACAAAGGGCCCACCCATCATGGGTGCCGGTTCGACGGAGGCTTGCGTCACTTCAACCACATCATCTGCGGGTAGCGGAGTGTCAATTCCAGCCAAGGGAAAATCTTTACGCAATGGAAAGTAGGGATACTCGTCCCACATCAAAATTCGTTTCAAGTTGGGGTGGTCTGAAAAATGAATACCAAACATGTCGAAGGTTTCACGCTCATGCCAATTTGCTGCCGGATAAATACCCGAAACTGATGGCATTGCAGGTTTATCGTTATCGGCACAAATTGAATGGATTCGTACATACCCACGGTGTACTAACGAATATAAATGGATTACGGTGGAATACCGAAATTCTTCACCTTCCCCATGATCAATTGCGGTTAAATCAATCAAAATTTCAAAACCTTCAAAATCTCGTAAAGATTGAACAAAGGAAACAAGCTTTTCGGGTGCACATTCAACAGTTAACCAATCTACTGAGTCTCGTTGAGTGAGATAAGAATGCTTTTCAAGCAAACTTTTTGTAAAGTCCTCGTCTATCATCGAATTATTGGGCGGCAACCGCCTTGGTCTTTCGAAGATTACGAACGGAAGAATCTCTTCCGATCTTGTCCTGCAACTTCATCATCGCGTCTAATAATGCTTCCGGACGAGGTGGACAACCACTTACATAAACATCAACCGGGACAATATTATCCACTCCCTGCATTACTGCATAAGAACGGTACATCCCACCAGTGGAAGCACAAGCTCCCATCGCGACTACCCATTTGGGATCGCCCATTTGGTCATAAATTCTTCTCACCACCTCGGCCATTTTGTAAGTGACAGTACCCGCCACAATCATGCAGTCAGATTGACGGGGAGAAAATCTCATTACCTCCATCCCGAAGCGTGAAATATCGTATCGGGATGCGGCAGATGCCATCAACTCAATCGCACAACAGGCAAGACCCATCGGCATAGGCCAAACGGAGTGCTGGCGAATCCAGTTTATTACTGCATCCGCCCGGGTAACGATAACATCGCCTTCCACCTTACCATTGTACGCAACATCGCTTGCTGTCATATGCATTTGAGTAAGCCTAACTAATCTTTTCAAACAAGCAAACCCCAAAGAAGAAAGATTAAAAAAAACGCTCTCTCCATTATTAGTATACTACAAATACACTTTTTTGATCATTGACGGATCAACAACATATCGGCATTAAAGAACACTGATTTACGGAGAGGTGACAGAGTGGCCGATCGTGCAGCATTGGAAATGCTGTGTACCGCAAGGTACCGCGGGTTCGAATCCCGCCCTCTCCGCCATTTTAGTTTATTCTGCCCTCTTAATTCCGGGTGCAATCCGCTAAATCCCTCTAAGATTCGCGAATAAATACTTTTGCGTTATCCGAAAAAGTGGCATCGGCAAGATCCAAAAGTGCAGGTGCAGTAATCGCTTCCGCACTAGCAGATGCAGACGCTTGCCCTGCAACTAGTATTCCAACCTTACCGTAAAGATTAATGGACTCACCCTCGGCTGGAGCACTTACTTCTCCTTCATTTAACCAGCGGCGTAATCGCATTTGATCCCATGCATTGTAGGGAGACTTTGCCCCAATAAGGTTCTCCGCAAAACGCATCGCTGCAGTTTTCCAAAGGCTTCCGGATAACTCTGGAGACTCGGCCATAATGGACTGCATCGACTCGGTGGTTAACCACAATGCAGTTACGGAAGAATCAGCCACCACGTTGGCAGTTCGGGGAACTCCGGCCAAAACCGCCATTTCTCCAATCACTGCACCACGCCCCATAATATCGACTACAATATCTCCGATGGAAACCTTTACACTTCCCCGGGTAATTACAATCATACCATCTCCATCTCCCCCCTGCGTCATAATAGTATCACCAGAATTATAAACACGGGATTCCGAGGCATTCACAATTTTCGCGATCAAAGTGTCAGGCATTCCTTTCAACCAGTTCACTTCTCTCAAAACCTCCTCCGGTTCGGGAAGACGAAGGTCAAGGGAACTTTCCATCACCTCCTTCATTCGTTCTTCGACTGCAATAATCAAGCGGCTGGCCTCATCCGCTTCTAACATACCATCCGACTTCAATTTCTTAATCGTATTCCGTTCATGGTTCAGCACGGAACGAATTGCATCCTTCGTTTCAATCCCCACCGTCGCTTCGGGGTAGTTTTCGTGCATATTACGAATGAACTTAAGTCCCCTTAATCGGTTTTGGCGAATCTCGTCCTTTAACAACCGGGTGGTTTTCTGTAGTTTTTCAGCATCGCCACTCTCATCGAGTTCCTTCGCTAAACTATCCACCATTTTGGCCATATCCTGCTGGGCAACTACAAAGCCTTTTGACGCATCATAACTGACCGTGATTCGATCAGTAAAATGATTTTTTAAAATGGGTAAATCTTTAAATGCTTCAGTTAGTTTACTGACCCCGCATACTTTATCAAGATAAGGACGATCTGTCATTGGTACCTTGCCCTCCAGATCCAAGAATTCGCTCAAATTATTATCGAGTTGTGCCACTGCCTGTGCACTGAGAAGACCGGCTCTAAATTGTGCCCAATAACTGCTTCTTTCCTTTTCTAATAGACGCCTCCTTGTTTCCGAAAGAGTATCCATTTGAGCCAACTCACTTGCACTTAATGGATAAGCCACCGGATCCGGTAAATACTTGCGCACCTCGCCCCAATTCGCTCCGCTGAGAAATCGGTCATCCTTTAACAAATCCATCTCCTGTTCACAACCCTGTGCCACATTGCCGGAGGCATTGGAGAACATTAGTTTTTTCACTGCGGGCAGCTTTGTTAAGCCCAGATAGTTAACAAGCGGACCAACCGTGGTCGCATTCACCAACAATGTGAGTAGTACAATACCAGAAATCAAAAAGAGGAATTGATCCCGAACCCGTGCGGAAATTCCGACCAAAGAAGCCTTTGCAATCGCTCCTTTTCCTTCCCCCAAAACTAAAACAACCTTCTCACCGCTGGCCAATCCCTCCCGAATTTCAGCCGCCACTTGGGAGCTTTCTTTCCCCAATTCTTTGTAAGCTCGACTCTCATCCTGAACAATCCCAACTACCTTACCATCCTGAATACTCGCCACAGCATGCCCGATTGCATAGCCCTGATGTAAATTCAATTTATCACTGTTTAATCGAAATTCGGTAGCCTTTTCCTTATCGAGAACAAAAACGGAAGTGGTGGAATCCTTATATCCAGTACCTCCCTCTTCCACTTTAAATTCATAACGAAAATTTTCCGTGTATACCACTAGTGCAAGGGCGAGGCCAATGGCACCACGCAATGCTCCCCACCATACCACAATTGCATCTTTCCCGGGCAATCCATAGCCAGTCTTTTTCATGAGGGGATAAAATGTCCCCATATTGATCGCCCGAACCAAATGAATTCCCACATAGACTAATCCCAAAATCAAGAAATCCATTCCGGTTGGATTGGCGTTTTGAGCAATTACAACCCCTACCACAATAAAGATGATTACATTGGCCACAAAGGCGACGAGTTCCCAAAATTCATGCATGAAGTGCTCCACCTCGGGACTGATACGGGTTCGTCCAATTCCCGCCATCACAATCCCCAATGCCACAAGGCCAAGAACTCCGGAAACATGGAAAAAATGCTCACAAATAAAGAAAACCGCATAGGAAGTCACCAATACAACCGTGATCTCGATCATAGGATCATTAAAGACCTTTCTTACCCAAAGAATTGCGATCAATCCAAGAAAAACTCCAATTAATCCGCCCGCTGCTCCTATTTTACCAAATCCAATTGCCGCAGTTCCAATAAAATCCCCTGTCCCAGTAAAAACTTCTGCCCCGGTAACCACGCCAATTAACAAAACGAATGCAACAATTGCAGTACCATCATTCAATAATGACTCCCCTTCGATCAGCGTCCCCAGCTTTTTACTCGCACCCAAATCCTTCAGTAATGCAACCACCGCAACCGGGTCGGTGGCACTCACCACCGCCCCAAAAAGCATGGACGATAGCCAAATAAAAGCCCCAGCCTCGCTATTCCATTCTGATAAAACTCCTCCATCCCCTCCGAATATTTGTATCAATCCCCAAAATGCCACCCCGGACATCACGGTGGCGGTTACAATACCCGGTCCCGCTAAGTAAAAGGCATTAAAAAACGACTTTTTAAAGGTATGTACATCTAAGGCAAAACCAGCTTCAAAAATCAAAATGGGGAGAAAGACATACAAAATTAAATGACCATCTAAATTACCACCCCAAGTAATTGCACCGCTTAGGGTGTCCACAAATTTACCCCACAGTCCCTCCACATGTGCTACATGCTCTCCTTCACTATGGCCACCGTGTGGTCCATAGGCACGATTTAACGCACCCATTGCCAGACCGATGAGCAAAAGTAAAACGGTGAACGGAAGTGGGATACGTTGTAAGAAGTGACGGGTAGCAGCTCCAATTACCAATGCGACAATAAGAAAAAATAAACCATACAGGTATTCATGACTTCCTGAAGAGGCTAGTATTAATGGTGTAACAGTATTCATAATTTGGTAATTATAGGAAATCTTGGTTAATTTTTAAATCGAAGCAAAGTTCCGGGTAATGGCCTGGACTCAGACGAGGTTGAATTTTCGGACTTCAACAATAAAGAATTCGATCGCGTGGGGGTCCTTCCCAACAATTCCTCCAGGGGGTCAGATTTTGGAACTTGGTAAGATGCACGCTTTTTTGTGGTGGATTCTCTTGCCAAGTTGTCAGTTTCCAAATCCGCATCCTCCTCCTGTACCGTGGTCACAATCTCAAAGGTATTTGCTTCCTTGGCATCTCCCACTTCCGCATTGTAAGTCTTTCCAATCGATTCTTGTTGGGCTCTTACCACTGTAGAAAGAGAACGACTAAAACTACTGCTGTTTTGAAAACCAGAAAGTAAAAATGAGGATTCAACGACCTTGGCCAAGTTCACATTAATTTTATCCGCTAGACCGGAATTACCAGGTTTAAGAAAAACCAATTCACCGGCCAATAATTCACTGGTATCACTTGCAACACCGGAACCAATAATAATTCGACCCAATACACATAAAATCTTTAATCCACCATTAGTCTCGACCTCCACCATACAAGTACCGCTACCAGAAATAACTAACAATGCCTCGGGCCCTTGAATGGAAACCTTATTGCCAATTTTTCGAGATTGAATCATGAGGGAACCCTCGTGCATATGTATCGATTCTTTCGTGATCGTAAATCGGGTATCTGATCCAAATCGAAATTGATAACCTGCTGACATGGTTTCAAGTCCACTTCGAGCGGGCACGGTGATCCGCGAATCGATCGTTAAGAAACTTGATTTCTGGACTGGTTCGGTAATTCCTTTTTCCCGTACAGTGAAGGCACTATCTCCAACCTGCGATAATAATAAATGCATACTTTGCCCGCTCAACGATCCAAGTATGGAAATGTAAAATAGTAAAATAGAGAAGAACCTAAACATAGGACCTATAAAAAAGAAGGATACCCTCTAGGTCAAACCTTCAAAATTGATAATTTCCTGTCACCGCCGCTCCAATATCCACCGTTTTGGAACTCGATGAACTTAATAACAAACCCTCTCCTTTGTCATTGGTCGACATGTTCGTATAATTAATAAAAGTTTGAAATCCTAACCATGGCTTCCACTGGTAAATTCCGGTTACACCCAAATTAACCAGGTAATCTGTTCTACCCTCGTGAGTATTATTTTGGTAGGCCGATCGGGTCACTCCAAAACTGGGCATTACCATCCATTGGTTTTCCTCCCCAAATAATTGAATGTAGGTCAAGTTAAGAGAATATTGAATATTATCCCCATCATCCGCAAACACTCCTGGTATGCTGGAACCACTGGAAGTATTAAAAGGAATTACTTTATCCGTGTTGTTATATTTGAGCGACACATCATATAACAAAATGGACTGCTCATTAAAAACAGTCGCTTTCTGTAAATTGATTGAAGGAGCAACCGCGTCAAACATTCGGTCTCCACTCGACTGGCTATTTAATAAGTTATATTCAATTGCCGGGGTAAGCGTCCAATCCTTGGGGAATGAAAAGGCAAAACTTGCCTTCGCTAAAGTGAATCGATAGTCCAACAGGTCGCTTACCGTATCTTCTCCGTAATTGGCCCATTGCATCATTACATCCAACCGGGGAATCATTGTTACATACTCTCCCACCTTACTACTCGAACGAGTTATTGCTCCCCCGATATTACTTTCCAGTACCCCCGACTCTTGCTCCCCTGAATTCACCCGTAAGACATTGGAGGTTTGATAGGCCCGCAAACCAGCACTTGCCGAGAAGTCCAAACCAGAAAAATTCTTTGTATTCGAAACGGGAACCGAATCAGTTTCTGCTTGCGCCTCGCTCTTAGTGAACCAACCGGGCTGAGAATCGGTATCCGGTTTGGGGCTCACAATCTCAGTTTCTTTGCCCGCTCTTTCGCCCAATCCCTTTGAGGCTGGAAAAGCTGCGGTTTTTGGTTGAGCAATTTCTCCCACCTTTACCGGCACTCCCACCTCAATAATTTCCTGTATTCCAAGATTGGAGTGAAAGTTCGCATATCCAGGACGACTCGGTTGTCCCTTTAATGAATTAATTGCCTGCCCGTATCCGGCAGAATGCATCAAGAGCAAACCCGCCGATAGAGCGGTTAAAAAAGATAATTCTTTCATGGGATGAGGAGACTAGGATTATTTTTAGGGAAGTGCAACCTTACCTATTGATATATTTCTACCGTACTGATCAAACGCCG
>NZ_CAXLMO010000016.1:0-63710 GCF_964187635.1 Candidatus Seribacter sulfatis
TCTTCAATCCACCTGCGGAGCATAAATAAGTCAGTTGAAGACAATGGATCATTTCCTTCGGGGGGCATAAACATCTCATCGTCTTGCGGTAAAGTGCATAATACCCAAAGATCACTCTCTAAAGGCTGGCCGGGAACAATAACATAATCGGAAGCAAAGGCATGCTCGAAACTATCTAACCTTAATTCGCCTTTCACTTTTCCTTCGTAGTGACAAGCAACACAATTTTGTTCCAAAATAGATTGAATGTTGTCAACAAAAGTCACTGTCTTTGGTAATCTTTTAAGGGGTACAAGAACCTCTTCATCGGGCCAATTTGCACCGGCCAATATCCATTTTTTTAAAATTTCCTTCTCTTGATCGCGGAGTGGATAGTCTTTGTCCTCATGCTTGAATGGAGGCATTACCAATTCATCATCAGAAGGCAGGGTTGTCGTCCAGTAGAGAGAGCTATCATCAGGTTTTCCCGGAACGATAACATCGTCACCTGCAAAAGCGGCTTCTTTGGTATCCAATCTTACTTTCCCTTTTACATTTCCCTCACGGTGACAGCTCACACAATTATGCTCTAAAATAGGTTTTACATCTCGAACAAATTCAATTTCCGCGTGAGACAGAGGCATTATAAATCCCAATGATAAAAGTAATAGGGTGCTAAAGTATAACTGATGCATAGTGTGGTATGGTAATAGATAATGTATTAACAATCTTCCTTTATCCCAAAATTCTTTGGGCAAGAAAAGCTTTTTAAGATATTAATTTGTAATCAAATGAAAATATTTTCCTTACTGCTATTCATTTTTCTTTTCCTGAAGTCCTCTTTGTGTGCCAATGAAAAAGCAAATTCTGAGTATAGAAAATATAGTCAAACCTGCATGGGGACAAAATTTAATTTATTAATCGACGAACAAAATATTCTACTTTCTAACACTGCTGCCCAAAGCGCGTTTAAGGAAGCCCACCGTTTGGATAAAATATTAAGCGATTATAATAGCAACAGCGAGCTTTCGATCCTTTCTCAAAATTCAGGTTCTCCTGATTCTTTCTCCGTTTCTGATGATTTATTTTATGTATTAGCATGTAGCCAAGAGCTCGCAGTTGAAACTGAGGGTGCATTTGATATCACAATTGGACCATTATCGAGATTATGGAGAATTGCCCGATTTAAAAAAGTTCTTCCCACGAATGAAAAACGATCGAATGCACAAGAGAGAATGGGGTATCAAAATCTCAAGTTAGACTATGGTCGTAAAGAAGCACTTTTATTAAAGAGTGGAATGGTTCTAGACCTTGGCGGAATTGCAAAAGGCTATGCAGCCGATCGAATGTTTACTATTTTAATGGAACAGAATGTAACCCGATTTTTGATAGATGCGGGTGGTGATATTTTATTAGGAAACCCCCCTCGAGGAAAAGCGGGATGGAAAATATCAATTGGCGGTAAAAAACACCCCGATTTACCAAATCTTGTACTTGCGAATGTTGCAATTGCAACCTCTGGCGATTTAGAACAATCAATAACCTTTTCAGGAAATACATACTCTCACTTGATCAATCCTAAAACTGGAATCGGCCTTACAACCATGGCACAGGTCACTGTAATTGCTCCCAACGCCACCCAAGCGGACTCTCTTGCATCCGCATCTCTAGTTCTTGGATCAAAAGAGGGAATTCCATTCTTAGAAAAAAAGCCAGGCGTTCGGGCGTTTTTTCTTGAGCAAAAGGACAATGAAACCGTCCTTCAGAAGACTAAAGAGTAAAATTAAATCATTAAAATATTAGACCTCACTAGCTGCAATAATTTACTCCATTAGATGATTGAACTTGTCAGATAAAGTTTAATCCTACATTATAGAAATCTTTAATCTATTTATACCCATGGCTAGAGTATGTGCAATAACAGGTAAGCGTCCAAAAGTAGGCGGACGAATCATTCATAAAGGTGTCAGCAAAAAAGCTGGAGGAATCGGTTTGCAGTTGGTCAAAAACAACAAGCGAACTTTCCGACCTAATGTTCAGCGGATTCGCGTTAAGTTGGCGAGTGGCCAGGTTAAACGGATGTGGGTATCGGTTAAAGCGATCAAAGCGGGTAAAATAGAAAAAGGTTAATTTTCTGTGGTCAATGAGAGGCCACTTTCCCACGATCAATGATCGAGGATATCAAATTTTTAAACCGCGATTCAGGTTGCGTTGAATCAGAGAAAGTGTACGGAGAAAATTGGTTGTCTTTGATTTATGGGACTCCCTTCGGCAAAATTCCTCTGTGGGTTGCCATAAAACGTGCTTGGTTTTCAAAATGGTATGGGCACAGGATGGACAATCCAACTAGTAAAAATAAGATTACCCCCTTTATCAAGAAATTTGGATTGAATGAAGATGAATTTCTTAAAAAGCCGAGTGAATATAAAACATTTAATGAATTTTTCAGCCGGCAACTGACCAATAACGCTAGACCGATTGATCCAAACGAAGGTTCAGTTATATTTCCAGCTGATGGCAGACATTCAGGAATCCAAAACTTGTCTAAAATTGAAAGCATTTTTGTCAAAGGTCAACAATTTGACTTACCGGCACTCTTTGAATCAGATGAATTAGCAAGACCATACCGGGAAGGTTCAATGGTCATTAGTCGCTTGTGTCCAGTTGACTACCATCGTTTTCATTTTCCTGTTGCAGGAATTTCTTCCATTCCACAATTAATTAACGGCTCACTCTATTCAGTAAACCCAATTGCACTTAGAAAAAACATTGGAATCTTTTGGCAAAATAAAAGGTATCTTTCCTTTATTGAAAGTTCAAATGGGGGTAAAGTTGCATCCTTTCTGGTAGGGGCAACCTGCGTGGGTTCAGTAAAGATTACATCCACATTACCAGCGAATATTACTAAAGGAGAGGAATACGGATACTTTCTTTTTGGGGGCTCATCTGTTTTAACTCTCTTTGAAAAGGACGCCGTTTCGCTTGCAGACGATTTAATAGAATCGACCACAAGCGGAATAGAACTTTACGCAAAAATGGGACAATCCCTGGGGATTATAAATTAAACTATCAAAATTTCTCTCTCCTTGCATAAATAAATTTTCAACTCTACATTTTAAGTCTTATTAAAATGTCTGTACATCGATCTTCCAAATCTGGATTCACTGTTCTTGAGTTACTCGTCGCGGTTTCAGTGACTGCACTTCTTGCAGGAATGTTACTCAATATAACATCTCAAGTGGTCAGAACTCAAACACAGGCATCCGGAGATCTAGAAACAAATCAAGTTGCGCAGTTTATCTTAGATCGGATTCAGGAAGACCTACATTGTGCCGTCTACCGAAACGACGGAAATGTTTGGATGGCAGCAACAGTCCTGGAAGATTCAACTACTAGCGGTTCATGGAAGGAAGCAAAAGTACCAAAACCAACGAATGAATCTCTTAGAATAACTCCCAATGACTGGTCAGATGGTCCCAATGATCCAATCTCCGATGCGAACAATCAAATTTCTCTGATCAATTCTCGATTCGGAATGGCGGGTACTTTTTTTCGCTTTTTTACCATAGCTCCTGAGCTTGACCCCGATTCAACTAACACAGGAGGTGCACGAGCAATTTCTTACCAAATTGTACGGCATGGCTTAACAGCATCTTCGACTTCCCGTCCTCGATATCAGATATTTAGATCTGATGTATCTGCAGTACAAACATTTAACGCAGGCTATAATCTGCACCCTAATTCTGGTTCCTACATTCAAACTTCCAATGGGGTTCGTACACCAGGAAATATCAAAAACCCTATTATGGATGGAGCTGATGGAGCCTCTACCGACTTTTCACTTGCTTCCAATATTATAGATTTTGGAATTAGAGCCTACCTAATTGAGAAAAATAGTTTTGGTACTGGAAATTTAAAACAAATTTTTCCAGATGTTAATGCATCAAGTGGAGGCGGTACTCCCCCGTATGAATATTTAGCTACAAGCAATCCCAACTACAGAGATTCAGGAAAACCAAATCGCCTTTATTCTTTCCCTGAAGTTATTGATGTTATGCTCCGGGTAATGACAATTGAAGGGGCATCCGCCATTTCAGCTTATGAAGAAGGATTAATCCCAACCCCTAAAGGCATGTCCCCTCAAGAATATTGGTGGGAACTCGCAGAAAAAAATTCTGAAGTTTATATACGCAGGATCAGAATATTTCCTACTGGCATATAAAATATTTCAGTCCTTAAGCGAAACCTTTTTGTTTACGATATTTAAGCGGAGTCACCTTCATTTGACGGCGAAAATGTTGCGTAAAGGAACTTTGGTCGTAAAAACCATTTTCTTTCGCAATCACAACAAGCTTTTTGTTAGTCGTAAGCAAGTCATCGCAAGCAGCTTCGATACGAGTTCGGGTAATAAACTGCATCGGTGCTATTCCAAAAAGTTCAATAAAACCACGATGCAATTTACGATGGTTTAATTCAGATTCCTTAACTAGGTCTGCTATAGCAAGATCCTTCCTGAATTTTTGGCGAATTAGACCAACAGCACGGCCAATACCATCCTCACGTTCCCATTTAAGTTCTCCATCATCGTGGGGACGCACAGTTCCCATAATTCCGGTAACATTTCCATCAGTATCAAACATTGGGTATTTATTCGTAAGACACCAACCTGGTAATCCTTGTTTGTTGAAAAACAACTCGAGAATATTTAACCTCGGTTTTTTGGTCTCGAAAACTAAGCGATCCTCCCTCCTGAAATGTTCAGCAAGACGAGGAGGAAATAGATCAAAATCCGTTTTGCCCTCTAAGTCCTTCTCCGATTCTAACCCAAAACGTAATAATAGACTCTCATTCACAAATATGAGTCTGTGGTTTAAATCTTTTATAAAAAAGGAGACTCCCGGTATGTTCTCGAAAATCAAACTCAACTGCGCTGCACTAGAGTTTTGATTCTCAAACCAATTATGTAAAAATTTTGTATTACTAAGACTATTTTGCTGAAAATTTTTCATTTATGTTAAAATTGACAATGTCAATAAAGCTAATTTTGTGTTTATCATTACAGAAACTTTTTCCCACCATAATATATTTTGCCTTTTTTACAATAGGTTTTTCTTTAAATTTAAAATAACCTGCTGAAGGGAGATAAAATATTTAGTAAAATCATAATAAATTATTCTTATTAAGTATTTACTAAAGTAATTTATCGATACCCATATATCAAAGGTTCATTTTAATTTTTTAGTTAGAATAAACCAAAAAAAGATTTTTAAGAATTCCTGATTAAACTAAATTAGGCTGATTATCTAAATTTAAATTGGTGAAATACTTCAATGGGTTTTGATACCTCTATTTTTATGTTTTAATTTTATTTTTGAACCTCACAAAGTTACGTTTTTTTATTCTTTTTTTGCTATACTCATGTAATCTAAAAAAATTCAGCACTAACTAGAGGTTTAAAACTTCCTGCTTCCACTGCTGTTTCGACGGCGTCTTTTGGGGGAGCACCAATTAATTGGGTGCCCATGATTAGAAGAGAAGTTACAGATAGTATTATTTTTTAAAGGTTTAAATTGTATGTCAAAATTTATGACAATACATGTGTATTCGTCCGTTGTTTGATTTTGGGTTCAAAAAATCAAACTTTTTTTACTTACATTAAGTCCGGATCTATATTGATAACCCTAATCGAAGAAAGATTTTCTAATTAGGGGGCAGATTACTAATAAAACAGCTTATAACTCGGCCCTGAGATCCCATATTCGTTTCCATAGCCATAATAACCTCCTCCAATCTGGCTTGGTTTTTAGTCTTTAAGATGAAGTAGCTTCAGCTTGGGAGTTATTCATTTTTCCAACTTTGAATTGGAAAACGTAATCCGGTTCGGAACCCATGTGCAGATTCGTAATGTTTACAAAACCATTGATATCCGACATGGCAAAATACCCCTTGGTGAAGCTTTTTAATTGAACAACAGGGGAATGCCGTAAGTTCGAAGCCTAATTAAATAAATAAGATAATTAGTAGAAATAGCTTACTCTAAATTAAGCTTCTTTAACTTAGGTCTAATCACAAAATTACAATAACCCTCATTCGGATTCTTCCTGTAATAATCTTGGTGGTACTCTTCTGCAGAATAAAAGACGGGTACAGCTACGATTTCGGTAACAACAGGGTCTTCTAATTTTTTACTAAGTTTCTCTTTCCATTGAATTGCCAATTCTTTCTGCTTATCAGAGAGGTACATTATAGTAGACCGGTATTGGGTACCAACATCTGCGCCCTGACGATTCAATGTTGTCGGATCATGGCAATCTCCAAAGATATCAAGTACTGCAGTAAAGCTGATAACGGCGGGATCGAATGTTATCTTTATTACTTCAGCATGACCTGTATTTCCAGTACAGATTTGCTTATAGGTTGGATTCAAAATCTCACCTCCAGCATATCCAGAAATTACATCCTTGATCCCATCTAGTTTTTCAAAAACTGCTTCCGTACACCAAAAACATCCTCCACCTAAAACAATTGTTTCCATATTTACCTTTTTAATAATATCTAATTCAACCTCCTCTAAGTCAGTTTTAATCGAGGCTTCCTCTTGACGCAAACAACCAGCGTTAATTAGTAGCGCGATCATACAAAAATAAGAATAATATTTCATTTTAATCATAACTTCTTCCCGTTATCCATTCGTGTCCACTTCCAAGTAAAAGTTTATCTGCCGCCAAAGGCCCCCAAGTTCCTGAGGCGTAGCTTTCCAAGCCTTGTCGGCCCTGACTATCCCAATAGTCGAGAACAGGGGAAAGCAGTCCCCAGGACATTTCCGCTTCGTCGCCACGAATAAAAAGAGTTCCGTCACCATTCAAGGCGTCGAGAATAAGCCTTTCGTAAGCCTCTGGTGTATCTGAACCAAAAGTCGTTTCATAGCCAAATGCAAGTTTAATTGGCTGAAGTTTTGTTTCTAATCCTGGCGTTTTTGAATTTAGATATAATGTGACTCCTTCATTGGGTTGAATTCGAATGACCAGTAAATTTGGCGAAACCTTTAGTCGGGAATCTTGACCAAATAATATGGCAGGAGGTCTAGTAAACTGAACAACAATTTCACTTGCTTTCATTGCCAGTCTCTTTCCTGAACGCAAATAAAACGGAACGCCCTTCCACCTCCAATTATCTAAATACAACCTCATTGCCGCATAGGTCTCTGTACCAGAATCTTGAGGGATGCCCTCTTCATCGAGATAGGCTTTCGTCGGTAAGCCTCCTACTAGACCGGCCGCATAAGAAGCACGAACTACATCCGGGCTTTCCCCTTCAATAGCCAATGGTTTTAGGGCTTTTAGGGCTTTTACTTTTTCGTCACGAATTGATTCAGGATCCAGGGATGAAGGCGGTTCCATGGCAGTTAATGCAAGCAATTGCATCACATGGTTTTGAATCATATCTCGTAGTGCACCACTTTTATCATAGTACCCACCACGATTTCCAACTCCTATGTCTTCCGAAACCGTAATTTGTACGCTCGATACATAATTACGATTCCAAACTGGTTCAAAAATTGAATTCGCAAATCGCTGAACAAGCAAGCTTTGCACGGTCTCTTTTCCAAGATAATGGTCGATTCGAAATACTTGGGATTCATCAAATCGTTTATTAATAACCTGGTTCAATTCATGAGCCGATTGTAAATTCCTCCCAAAAGGTTTTTCAATAATTACCTTGGATGCTGTTTCTGTACCACGGTGCCTCTTCGCTAATCCGCTTTCTCCGAGGTTTTCCAAAATCGGCATAAAGACGCCCGGTGGAGTGGACACATAAAAAAGGCACTGTGCTTTGCAATCAATTTGTTTCTCAATCTTCGAAATCTTTTTCTCTAAAGTTAGAAAACTATTTAAATCATCATAAGCTCCTGCGTGAAAAATAAGATTCTTTTCTAATGTATTCCAAGTAGATGCCTCAATTTTTCTCCTCGAGTGAGCGTCTAGGGCTTCCTTAATTTCATTTTTAAATGATTCATCACTTATCGCGGACCTACCATACCCAATTAAAAAGCATTTCTTTGGTAATAAATTATCTTTGGACAAGTTAAAAATAGCAGGGGCTAGCTTCCGTGCAGTCAAGTCTCCAGAAGCACCAAAGATTATAATAATCGTCGGGGGCGTTTTTCTATTTAATGAGGTTTTAGAGTCGGTTGTAGAAGTGTTTATCATTTTAAGATATATCTTTAATGCAAGGACTCGTGGAAGATGGCAATATTTTCATGATGAAAAACTTTCACATTTTTATTGCCTGACATAGGTAAATCAATTTCTACCACGTCAAACCGGTAAGAAGGGGGACAATCCTGCATTTCTCTAAGATAGGCTTTGAAGGAGCGTAATAAAGCGGTTCTTTTTCTTTTGTTTAGCGACTCAAACCCTGTGGTAAAAGAGTTTTCTGACCTCGCTCTTACCTCAACAAAAACTAACATTTCTTGATCCATACAGATTAAATCAATTTCATTTCTTCGGTCTCGTAAACTTCGCCAATTTGAATAAAGGACCACGAAGCCTTTTTTCTTTAAATATTTTCTCCCGAGCCATTCACCATATTCTCCGTTTTCTTTTCCATTCTTAAATGTTGGCTTTATGCCGAAGGTCCATTTCAAAAATTTCCAATACATCCTTATTTAGACAAAATTATTAACGCCATTCATGCTTAGGATATCGCCCCGCTAATTCTTTCTTAATTTCTAGGTATGAACCTAGCCAAAATTCATTAATATTGTTTGTCACTTGAACGCACCTCTCATTGGGGGCTAAGATATGGAGAGTAACTCTATGTTTTTCAAAAACTACCCGAGGCTGCTTTGAGATATCATATAAGTCCTGCAATTTGACCCGCATCACTGCATGACTGCCCTCATAAGTGATACGGTATGGTCTTTTTCCATTATTCAAAGAGAATGTAGAGGGTGTTGCCTGCTCCAACAAATCAAGTTCTTCAATGGAATAGAGTTTTTGTAAAACAGGCAGGACTTCTCTATTTCTTATTTCTTTCCAACTTTTTGCATCTTTACAAATTTCTTCAAATAATAAATGCCTCAGGTCTGAACTAAATTGAGGTACATTATATTCTGGATAATGAGTACAGAGGAATGAAATTTTGGAGACAAAGTGGTCCACTTGATTATCCCACTTTTTTAAACTAAGATTACCGGCCTTAAGCTCAGTTGAGTAAGCATTTTGAAAGTCTTCTTTTCCCTCGCCTTCTCTTTCTTTAACATTGAATTTAATCGTTCCAATTTGATCATACTCTCTTCGAATAACTTGCCTAGTATCGGAGTGCAATGCGACCTCCTCACCACTTATTACCCTTGTTCTTAAGACATCTTTTACAATTTGGTCATTCAACTCAGTTACATGTTCCATTTCTAGCCCAATTTTTCCCTTAAGGGCCTTTTCCACTAAACGAAGAGCTATGACCCATTCTGCTTTTTGTACTTCTGAAAATTTACTTACATGTAAATGGATTCCATTAATACTTTCGTACATCCCAGTCCCTCTACTCTTTAATCGAGCAAGATGATCTGGGAAGGCAACGAGGAAAACCTCTGCAAAATCTCTCATTTTCGGAAATTCAAAATGAAAGGAATTCAACCCCGCTATTTTGCAAAACCGAAAAGCCAATTTTTCCGCTTCCCTACACCTAAGAGCATGGATTCCAACATACTTACATCGGTCAACCGAAAATTCCTCTTCCTTGGCATATAACCATACGCCCAGTAATAACCTTAAGTCAGAATCCAATTCGTTGGAATGTTTCTCAGCAAAAGTTTTAGATAAAAACGAATCTACGATCTGTTGGTTAAATTCCTTATGAATAATAGGGCTTCTGTCTTCAATTAATGCTAAGGCGAGTGCAAACGCAGGGAGACAACCCAAATCCTTGGCTAATAATAACGCCATCCCAAGTTTTGGATTAACTGGAAATTTACAAATTTCTCGTCCTTTATCTGTAATGAGTGAATTCGAACATAACGCCCCAAGCGCATGTAAGGTACTACGAGCTCGATCCAAGGATTCAACTGATGGCTTATCCAGCCAACATAGTGAAATCGGGTTTTTCTCAATAGTACATAAATTTAAATAAATTTCAGATAAATCTAACCTTTTTATTGCGGGAACCTCTTCATTCTCACGGTTTTCATGCTCCTTCTCACCCCATAACCGCAAGCAGTAACCCGATGACATTCTACCCGCTCGTCCTGCTCTTTGATCCGCCGCACTTTTACTTATTTTTTGGGCCAGTAAAACATTAACCCCTCGAACGGGATCAAAGCTCGATCTTTTAGCAACTCCAGTGTCAATTACAATGCGGACTCCCTCGACAGTTAATGAAGTCTCAGCAATGTTAGTACTGACAATAATTTTTCTTTCCGCGGTTTTTTTAAGGGCAAATTCTTGATCCTCAATTCTCATATCACCATAAAGTGGTCGAACCAAAAGTGACTTTGCCCATGGTGCCGATTTTATCTCTTGAATTATTCTAGAAATCTCAAACGCACCTGAAGCGAAAATTAAAACATCCCCGTCATGATTGATTAAACATTTTCTTAACTCAAATGTGACTCGCTTCCAAATAACTTCATTCAATTGCATTGAGCGGTATTCAATCTCAACTGGGTAATTTCTAAATGATAACTCAAGCGATTTACTTTTGGGTAAGTATTGGGTAACTTGCTCTAATGATAGCGTAGCAGATGTAACCACGAGTTTAATGGATGGCCTTTCTGTATTCTGTAATTCACGCAGCAGAGCTAACGAAGTATCCATTTGTAAACTTCGCTCATGAAATTCATCAAATATTACTAGTCCAACACGAGATAAAAGTGGATCGCTTAAAATTTTTCTAAATAATACACCATCTGTTAAATATATAATTTTAGTATCTCTCGAAGTCTTATTCTCAAAACGAACTTGATATCCTACAGAGTCTCCGATTTCAGATCCCATTATTCCCGCAACACGTCGGGCCAATAAACGAGCTGCTATCCGCCTTGGCTGAACGACTAAAATTTGTCCCTGAACTAAATTTTCTTTTAAAAGGAGCAGTGGCAATCCAATAGATTTCCCAGAACCAGTGGGCGATTTTAAAACCAAGCTTGGGCTCGAATGAAAAGCATCTTTAATTTCATTAAAAGCCTTAAAAATTGGCAAATCTGACAGTTCATTCATCCCTCAAAATTTATTAATCATACAAAATTTTCAACAGTAAAAAAGGTATTATTTTCATTTAATCAATTCTAACTATTTTCGGCTTAGGTAGAGTTTTTTAGGTAGGTTAATTTCCAAGATCCCATTACTGAACCTAAATGATAATTTAGAAATATTATATAATTTAGAAATTTCAAATCTACGCGTATTAAATTTCAGAATGGAGGAAGTGGACTTTTTATGATCATCAACTGATGCTTCCCAATTTATAATTTTTCATCCACAAAGAAGTTGAATTCCTTCCTTTGTAAAAACGGGCACACAAACCTCAATCGTAAGCGTCGAATCATGTTCTTTATAATCCGACTCCATTATAGCCAATTGCCTCCCTTCTGTTTACCCTTTCAAACCCTCGGTCAAAAGTATTGAAAAGGGAATCGATTACATCGCTGAGGGAAGTCGAATCTAGTTTGTTTATTATTTGTATAGGATTTATTGGTGAGTAATTATCTAGATTGATGCTTACTAAATACCAATATAAATAAACATTAAAGATAAGGTGAACAGAAACTTACATATATCGACAAGAGACAAGAAGAGCCAAAATGTCCCACCGCAAGGGCGGGCAAAACTATCGAGTCACCTTGTCTCGGCAATGGATTAGAAGAGTGATTTGTATGAAGACAGCAATTTCTGAGAAATTTTATCCCCTTTCTGGGAGGCAACCGAGAGCCACTCTTTCGCTAATTTAAGATTTTTATCGGTACCTTTTCCTCCTAACTTCATCAAACCTATAAATCTTGCTGCCTCCGCATTGCCTCCCTGTGCAAGAGGAAAGAAAAGTTTGTAGGCTTTATCATAATTCCGAGTAACCCCCACTCCAGTGTAATACTTTCGAGCCTGATCCATTCGTGCGAGATCATCTAAAATTGGCTGATCTTGCCCTAAATCCAAGTCAGGACTGGAATCGACTAAATTGGTAATTTGCTCGGGTGGGGCTCCTCTCTTTTGCAAGTATTTTTTGGCAAGTTGATGATTTTGAGCAGCGGCATCCTGGAGGAGCTTCAAGCCTTCAGTTGTATTTTTATTAATTCCATCCCCGCCATCCAATAAAAGTAAACCCAATGAATACTGGGCCTCCGAAAAATTTTGTTTTACTGCCAACCTTAACCACTGAGATGCTTTGTAAGCATTTTTTTCGACACCATCACCATTATAATATGCCATACCTAGATTAAAACGAGCAGTTAAAGATTTTGCACGTACCGCTTTTGATAAAAGATTGATTCCCTTATCCGTATTTCTGTCTAACAGTCCAGGTAAACCCCTTAAATAAAGAGCACCAATCGTTGCCTGCGCTTGCGGATAGCCTAATTCTGCAGATCGCATGAATAAACCCAATGCTCTAGTAACATTCGTAGGAATTACCTGGAAATCTATTTCCCCCATACAATACATCGCGACAGGATCTCCATCAGATGCATACCGTTGTAATCTTAAAGCCGCATCTTGATAGAGCCTAGTGGCAGCAACTAGATCACCTTTCAACATAGCTAAATTTGCTAGATTATAAGCACCAAAAGGATGGTCTTGTTTAACTGCGACATTTGACCACTTTCGAGATAATTCTATGTTAACGGAGGAACCTCCCTCACCCGATCTTAGATATATACCAAGCAACCCTTGATAATATGCTGAACCAGACTGCGCATTTTCTATGATATTTTGATATGATGTTTCCGCATTCCATCGCTCTGTTTTTGCCGACAGTAACGAATGGAAAATAATAAGTGCACTAAAGACACATTTTTGAATATTCATCACTTACAACAATAGGTATATTCACAAAGCGTTCCAAGCTTGAAAAAACCGTCATATTAAATGAATGTATTTACTCGTGATAGTCCAAATCCATTTCTCTTTATTTTCGCTTAGGAAAACATTTCTATTCAGTCTTATTTTTTTGGTTAAAATTATTGCGATGGGAGACGAAATTACTTTTTCAGAAAAGATTTTAAGTCAAATAATTGACCGGCAGGAAAGGTTTTTCATTAACTACTCGTCCGCACAACTAAATGAAAAGGAAATGACAAGGCATGCGCAAGAAATTGTTGCTGAATATGAAAGTTACCTTAGTCAAAACCCTAGAGATGAAAATGCCTTGATATTATTTGGTAAGTTCCTCCGAAAGGTCGGACAAGAAGAACACGCAGCAGAATATTTTTTAGAAGCGGATAAAATTAACCCAAAACTCGCAGTCGTAAAACAACAACTGGCAAATTTCTTAATTGAAAAAAATCGCCCTGTGGATGCGTTCCCACTTTTAATCCTAACCATTCAATTAAACCCTCAAGAGGCAGTTTACCATTTTCAACTTGGAAACTTTCTCTTTCTTTTTGAGAAAGAACTCGTATCAGAAAAAATATTCACCAATTTATCTGCCCAATCATTTATGCATCGTTGCTTTTTCGAAGCAAAAAGCCTTCAACCTAACAACTTTGATTTTCAGTTGAGATATGCACAGAGCTTTTTTGACTATCCGGATTCGAACAAATCAAGGGCTTTAATCGCTTGGAAACAGATAGAGAATAATTTTCCTGACAGGACAAAAACCGAAAGGGATTATTTTAAATTATGCCAAGCCAAAGTCCTACTTGAACTCAACCGTAAAGAGGATGCTTCAGAACTAATTAAAACTGTTTCTTCAACCGCATTAAAACAATCCAAAGATTCCCTGCTGTTAAAAGTTCATAATAGGGAGAAGGCAAATAGTCCTACACAAAAAACGAAAAAGAAAAAGAAGAGTTCATTCAATTGGAATCATAAAAACTTTATTCCATCGGATCCACACCTTGAAAGATTACGAAAATTAACCGGACGATTGATAGAAGAAAAGATGCTAAGTGAGTTAAGATCTGATGCAATTAAAGCCAGTTATGATCAATCAGGGCAAATAAAGTTGGAACTTACTAATTTACCAAAATAAATTTACTCCACTTCAATCAATACCTTTTAGGACTTTTATAACATTAGATATCGTCTTGAGAAAATGAATTCTCTCATTCGGATTTACTCCCAATTTCATGCATGACTCGAACATAACAAGGATGTTGAAAACTCGCCACTCCGGACCTAAAAGATAACAGGGTTGGATAACCATTGAGCCAAGAATACAAATAATCTATTACTTTTGATTGCTTTGCAGTTCCACCTTCCTGTTGGCCCTTCTCGGTTAAAATTGCTTTTAGGAAGAGCCCAATACTCTAAAACAAACATTCAAAAAATGGATTAGAGCGGGTCCTGTTTTACTATACTCGGTTTTTTTCGGCATTTTCTCGCAAATTATTAATTAATTATTTAGTAATTCAACATGCGAAGTATTGCTACATTTAAGGAAGAAAAACTTGCACTCCGTTTTTGGAATTATCTGCAGGGGGAGGAAATTGAGTCGACTTTAGAAGAGGACGGTAACGACGCATGGGCGATTTGGGTAATTGATGAAGAAAAAATTCCTGCAGCCATTCAATTCAGCGAAAAATTTAAATTAAATCCTGAAGACCCGAAATTTAATAGCTCGAAAAAAGTAGAACCAAAATCGAATCACAAATCAGTTATCAATCAGGATTTAAAATCACGGTTTAAAACTTACAACTTAAGAGAAAAATGGGCCAAACAAGACCGTGCGCCGGGTATGGTTTCTCTTTCAATTATCATAATCTCGGTTGCAGTATTTTTACTGTCCGGGATGGGTAAAAATCAGGATATTGTTAGTAAATTTCTAATTTCTGAAAAAATAGACGGAACATTAAGTGAAGTACTAGAAGGACAAGTCTGGCGTGTTGTGACACCGATATTTTTACATTTTGGAATTTTTCACATTTTATTTAACATGTTTTGGCTGCACGACCTTGGAAGCCAAATTGAAAAGCGAAAAGGTTCACGGTTCATAACACTATTTGTATTAATCACCGCCATCATTTCCAATTTTGCTCAATTTCAATTTGCAGGTCCCGCATTTGGAGGAATGTCCGGAGTCGTATATGCACTTTTTGGCTATGTTTGGATCAAAGGCAGATTTGACCCGGGGGATGGTTTATTTATCCATCAAACAACCGCACTCATAATGTTAGGCTGGTTCTGTCTATGTTTCGTGGTACCGAACTTTGGGATTGCTAATTGGGCCCATGCCGGAGGATTACTGACTGGCTCCGCTTGGGGTTATATCTCTGCGATCCGATGGAATCGTAGTTAAAAGTAGTAGTAACATTCGGGCAAATAAAGTTAAAGTCGGACAAGTTCGTAAATAGCCAATCCAGCCCGAAGATTGGGAAGTAATTTACATGTAGTTTTCCAGTTTCCACGATGAAATACTTTTCTTCCAATTTTAAAGGGGATCTTTTGACTTTCGGGAGCTGAGCAAAATTGTTCAAACTCCCTTATTGAAAAATGATTTCTAGGCTCACTTTTCTGCCAGTTATCACGGTATACATCATTGTTTATCTTCGAGCCATATTGTGAAAAATGGAGGCGATTTTTCCAATAGCCATGATTGACAAAGCTTACGGCAACTCGCTTGCCAACTCGGAGCGCATTTAAAATCACCTGCCCAGGTTCAGGCAGTTCTTCAACCATTCTGGAAAAAACGACCCAATCAAAAGAATTATCCGGAAGCATAGATAATGCTTTTCGTATATCGCCTTGGTAAACTGCAACACCTCGAGAAATACATGCACTCGCTTTATCACAGTCAAAATCGACGCCAAGACCATTCACATTCTTTGTCTCGCGCAAATTTTCGAGCAGAATTCCTCGGCCACAACCTAAGTCTAAAACTTTTTCGTCTTTTTTTACCCAGTCACCTATTATTTTCAAGTCTGCTTCTTTTTTTACATCTGCTCGAGTAATCGCATGTCGGGATTTATTAATTTCTTGACGAGCAATTTCGTCTTCATCCGCACCCTGCAAAAACAACCTGATTAGGCGAAGAAAATTTTCCGAGTTAATGAGAAAGGAATCATGTCCATGGGGGTGATCGATCTCCAAGTATGACGCATGTTTATTTAACTTCTGCAAAGATTCGGATATTAACTTATTCTGGGCAGGCGTATAAAGCCAATCGGTGGTAAACCCCACTACCATTACCTTTGCCTGCACGTTCTCTAAAGATTTTTCAAGTCCGTCTTCTCCTACCAAGTCAAAATGGTCTAATGCTTTTGTAAGCTTTAGGTAAGTGTTTGCATCAAAACGGTCTACAAACCGTAAACCTTGGTGGTGAAGGTAACTTTCGACTGCAAATTGCTTTTCCGCTTCCTCCGCACTTAGATTCATCTTATTACGACCGAACTTTTCTTCCATTCCTTCGTCTGAAAGATAAGTAATATGGGCCATCATTCTGGCAACTGCCAAACCCATCTCTGGTCTGGCATCTTGAGAGTAATTTCCATTGTTCCATCGAGGGTCTCCTTTAATGGATGTTCTACCTACCTCATTAAATGCAATTGTTTGAGCACTGTGTTGGGGTGTTGCTGCAATAATCATTGCTTTCTCCACGAATTCAGGGAATTCAATGATCCATTGCAAGGCTTGCATCCCGCCCATACTGCCCCCAATCACTGAATACAAGGAGAGAACTTCTAAGTGATCCAATAATAGTCTTTGAGCGACGACCATGTCCTTAATGGTAAGATCTGGAAATGACATTCCATAGGGTTCTTGAGTTTTTGGATTAATTGAAGTGGGCCCGGTAGAACCTTGACATGCACCGAGACAATTGGAACAGATTACGAAAAATTCATCTGTATTAATCGCCTTGCCTGGTCCTATCGCATGGTTCCACCAACCTTTCCTCACAGCTCCTTCGTGAATTCCTGCTACATGATGGTCACCAGTAAGTGCATGACAAATTAAAATAGCATTGGTTCTACTTTCATTTAAAGTCCCATAAGTTTCATAATATAATTGAAAATTATCAAGGACTCCATGAGTCATACGAAATTCATTTTTATACTTAAATACTTGCGGATAGACTATACCGACCTCGCCCGCATCATCTGTGTTCATTTTATCTTCTGTTTTCTTCATCTATAAGGAGGGCAAGTCTTTCGCCGTCCGCAAGTAAGATACTAAGTGGTCAAGGATTCAAGCAAAGCACCATCTATGTCATAATTACCGTGCACTGCTTTCACATCTTCTAGTTCTTCCAAATTATCCACTAACTTCAATATTTTTCGGGCCACATCTTCATCTGTTACCTGAACTAAATTATTGGGCAGGTAGGCGAGCTCGGAAGAATCGGGAGAAATTTCCGCATTTGATAACGCCTCTGCGATTTGATCATACAGGGCAGTTTCACAAATCACTTCGTAATGTTCTTCCTCCACAATTACATCTTCGGCATCGTTTTCTAATGCTAATTCTGTAAGGTCATCTTCTCCGATCTTTTCTTTCGCTAAAAGAAACTGGCCTTTTCTTTTAAAATTGAACGCAAGAGCACCTGCACCTGCTAAATTTCCTCCCGCTTTTGAAAAAGTACTACGCACTTCCGATGCAGATCGATTTTTATTATCGGTCGTAACTTCAACAATTAATCCTACACCACCTGGTGCATATCCTTCATAAAGGAGTTCTTCGATAATGATTCCCCCCAATTCACCAGTTCCTTTTTTAATTGCACGGTCGATGTTATCGGCAGGCATATTGGACTGCTTTGCTTTAGTAATCAAAGTCCGCAAGCGTGGGTTAAACTCCGGATCTTTTCCACCATCTCTTGCCGCTAAAGTAATTTCCTTACTAACAACACTAAAGATTTTACCTCGTTTCGCATCGACCGAGGCTTTGTGTCGCTTAGTGGTCGCCCATTTACTGTGTCCTGACATATACTAAGAGGGAAAAGAAGGAATCAAGTATTTGTCAAGTTCACTTATTTACAAGATCAGATAGAAATTGGTGGGCTTGTTCTAATCTTTGTTTTTTATCCAAAGCAATTCTTCTTTTACTTGCACTCATTTCTTCCAATCTAGATTCGCTATAATTATCTGCTCTTTGCTTGTAATTTCTTTCCAAAATCTTGGGATCGATCGAACCTCTGCTTTTTAATCCAAGTAAATTTCGGTAACTCTTCTCTTTATCTGTTACCTCGTCTCTGGTACGAGAATTTTCTGCAATTTCCTTAGTATTGTCATCCGAACTCTCAACTACAGCGATTGGTTCAGGTACCTTCTTAGTAATCAAGGTTTGAAGAATGGTCATCAAATTTTGAATAGTCCAATAAAGAACCAATGCAGAGGAGAAGAAGTAGAGAAATATTAGAAACATGAAAGGCATGAACCTCATCATTTTTGCATTTATTCGTTGGGCATCACTTAATTCAGGTCCCATTTGCATAGGATTTAATTTCATTTGAAACCACTGAGTAATCACCATTAAAATGGGCAATACATTTAATGAAAATCCTTGCACTTGAGCGACATGATCCTGTTCGGATAAATCATTAGCCCACAGAAAGCTCTGCCCGTATAGCTCTGCCGCTGATCGTAGCATCCAGAACATACCGAGGAAAATTGGGATTTGGATAAGGATAGGCCAGCAACCTGCAAAAGGGTTCACCTTATGTTCTTTATAAAACTTCATCATTTCTTGATTAAGCTTTTGCGAATTTCCTTTATGTTTCTCCCTTAATTTTGACATTGGCCCCTGCAAGGACTGCATTTTTTTCTGGGATCTCGTGGCTTGTGCTGTAAGAGGCCAAAGTATTAATTTAACTAAAATAGTAAGAACTATTATAGCCAGTCCATAACTACCAAAAACTCCATGCAATTTGTTTAAGACCCAACTAAATGGTTCCGATATCCACCAAAACACTCCAAACTGCATCACTTTCTTTTGTTCATGACCTAAGGATGCAAGACCCGCATAATCTTTGGGTCCAGCATATACATGAAGTGCAAATTCCTTGGATTCTTGAGATCTTAAAATTCCAACAGGAAATGACATCGTACCACTGACGCCTTCGATTTCTTCCCCTTCATTTCCCTGAATCTGAATTGATTTACCGCCAATCCATGCGTTTGAAATATCACTTGTGGGCCGAATAATATTCACAAAAAACTGATTGTTCACACATGCCCATTTAGCTTTTGATAGCTTTCGTTTGTCTAGCTCGCCAGTTACTCCCATTTCATTTAGCTGAAAAAATTCCTCTTTTTCTCCATCGATCCGCCCGCTACATTCTGCACAAGAACAACCCTCGGCCAGAGCTAAACCAGCATTATAATAACCTACGTTTAAATAAGTCGCTGCATTATCAAATGGATTGTACAAGCGAGGCATTCGAAATGCCGTTCCCAAATTAATTTTCACCCGATCCAAGGCAAGTGGATTGGTACTCAGATTTGTGAGAATTGTTTTATGATCAAATAAATAGGTGCTATTATCTTCCCTGGTATATATCCGTTCAATTTTTAAAAAATTAGCCAATTTCCATTCGTAAACAACGCTCGATCGGTCGCTTCTCACTTTTTCATACTTACGGGGAGAAGAAAGTACTCCAGGCAACTTCCTTCCTTCCTCATCTTCAAATGAAAGCGATAGCATTGAGTCTCCAACATGCGTCATGTTATAGTCACGACTTAATCTTGAAAACTCTTTGAGTTTAACTTCTCGAACTCCGCCTGAATGATCCGTGAATACAAGAGTAGAAAATTCGTTGGCAAGTCCTTCAAATAATTCTTCCTCTCTCTCGACCAGGGTGGGGGATGAGGGTATGTCAGATAGACTTCTATTTTGATCTGCCACTGGTTCGGAAAAAGAAGAGGGATCAAACTGAGCGGATATTCGCGTTTCACCTTGATTTCTACTGCTTGCATTTTCGTCTGCGACGATACTGTTATCGATGAGATCCTGCTGCTGCATTCCTTGTTCCCATAACAAGTAGAAAGCGAGAACAAGCATGCTTATACCAATTAGAATATTTTTCATTACTTAAAAAATTGTTTTTTGTATCGCTTTTAAAATTCGTTTTTCGGTTTCCTCAAAAGAGAAAGAAAATAAAGCAGGTCTGGGCAGAACTACAACCTGTGAACCTTTGGGAAAAAAATGGATGTTTTTTCGAAAAATCTCCCGAAACCTCCTCTTTGCTTGATTTCTCATAATTGCTCCACCATAACGGCGAGAGGCAATAATTCCTAGCTTAGGCAATTCGTTGGATGCCGAATTGCTTGCTAGTTGAAACCAAAAAGCTTGATCTCGGTATCTCTTTCCGTTCTTTTTCACAAATTGAAACTGCCAAGATTTCCGCAAGCGCATTGATTGCGAATAGCATTGTTCCTTTAAATTCAAAGAAACTAAAGAGAATTTGAGTTAGCGAAATCGGCGAGGTACGGAAGCAGTTAGGCTGGCTCTTCCCTTACGGCGCCTGTTTCTCAAAACTTTACGACCGGCACTAGTTTGGTTGCGTTTACGAAAGCCAAATTTACGTGCTCGACGCAGCTTGGATGGATTGTAGGTAGGTTTCATTAGAAAAAAACCCCTAGAATAGAGTAATGAGGTCTAAAGTCAAACCTTCACAATTATAACTTATAAATCATTTGATCTTGCCGAAAATCATTTTTCAAGTATTGTAGGTAGCGTTGTCCCGTTCGTCTAGCCAGGTCAGGACACCGGGTTTTCATCCCGGCAACAGGGGTTCGAATCCCCTACGGGACGCCATTTAACTTGTGTAGCTTGACTGTTCTGAAACTACACCTAAATATTAAAAATGGCTTCTCAACATTCCCCAATTCAAGTACTTGGTGCGACGGAAAATAATCTTAAAGGGATTAATCTAGAATTACTGCCAGGGCAACTGATTGTATTTACTGGCTTAAGTGGTGCAGGGAAATCAACACTCTTATTTGATGTTCTACATGCGGAAGGGCAACGAAAGTATGTAGAAACCTTTAGCCCATATGTGCGTCAATTCCTTGAAACCCTGCAAAGGCCGGAAGTAGAATCAATTAAAAATATCAGGCCGTCTATTGCAGTTGAGCAAAAAAATACTATTAGGAATTCACGATCGACGATTGGTACGATGACAGAACTTTGCGATTATTTCAAAGTGTGGTTTTCTCAAGTTGCCCGCTTTATTGATCCAGATTCTGGAAATGTCCTTCAGCACGAAACTTCTCAATCACAAGCCGCTAAGCTAACAAAGAAAAAAGACTCCCAATTCATTGTTGGTTTTATTGCGGTAAGACCGGAAAAACTTCCCTCGAAAGATTTCCTTACTTTCTTGATACAGGCGGGACATGCTCGTGGCTTGCACGAAAATAAATTCCTACACTTAGAAGATATTATGAATTCCGATTGGAATAAAAATGAAATCTTTGTGGTCGTGGATCGTATTGATACTCAAAAGGACAATAAATCTAGGCTCATAGAGGCCATTTCACTTTCGATCAAGCATGGTCATGGCTTGGGCCAAGTAAGGGATCATTCGGGGAATTTGCTCAACCTGATCTACGAGGGACTTCGATCTCCCGAAAGTGGACGAAAATTTCCGGCAGCACATCCCTCCGCCTTTTCATTCAATTCACCAGTTGGAGCATGTGCAAAATGTAAAGGGTTTGGCCGAATTATAGAAATTGACCCCACTCTTGTTATTCCAGACCAAACATTATCAATTGTTGAGGGAGCGGTAAAAGCTTTTTCAGGAAAGGTATATGGTCACTGTCAGGACGAACTAATACAAGCCTGTAAAGATAAGAAGATTCCCACAAATACCGCATGGAAGAGTCTTACCAAAAAGCAAAAGAATTATATTTGGCAGGGCGATCCAACCTATTCTGAAGGAAGCCAGAAGTGGCACGGAATTGATGCATTTTTTAAATGGATAGAAAAGAAAACTTATAAAATGCATGTTCGGGTCTTTCTTTCAAAGTACAGAGGATATTTTAATTGTCCAGGCTGTCAGGGAAATCGGCTCAAAGAAGATTCGCTCCATTGGAAATGGAAAAGCTTTTCATTACCAGATCTCTATCGCATGCCCATTGATGAACTTTTTAAAAAGATTTCAACCTACAAACTGACTGGTGATCCAAAATCCGATCTCGCAATTGAAAGTATCCAGGCAAGACTCTCATACCTTCAGGATGTAGGACTTGGTTATTTAAGCTTAGATCGTACCGCTAAAAGCTTAAGTGGCGGAGAGACTCAACGGGTTAATTTAACTGCCTGCCTAGGAGCTTCTTTAACAGATACGCTTTTTGCCTTAGACGAACCGACCATTGGGCTCCACGGAACAGATATCCACAAACTAATTTCAATACTGAGGGCACTAGCAGATGCAGGGAATTGCGTTTGTGTGGTGGAACATGATGAACAAATAATTAACGCAGCAGACAAGGTTTTTGAAATTGGACCACTTCCGGGAACAAAAGGTGGAGAAATTTCTTTTGAAGGAACAGTCGCACAGCTCCACCAATCCGAAAGTTCCATCACAGGGCATTGGCTTAATCACGATTACATCCCTGCCTTTTTAAGCAGTGCTAAAAGGAAAGTTCGTGCGAAAGATCCTTTTTTGCATATTAAAAATGCATCGTCTAATAACATTCAAAATTTAAGCACTCAATTACCCCTTTCTAAACTTGTGTGCATTGCCGGAGTTTCAGGCTCAGGAAAATCCACACTCCTGCACGATATTATTTATGCCGGGATGGTAAATCCGACCCAAGACATAAATGTAAAAAGCGACCTAGTATTTGATGAGGTTGTTGTAATTGACCAAAGTTCAGTGGTGCGATCACCCAGATCAAACCCAGTTTTATATTCCGACGCTTGGAGCCCGATCAAAGAAGCTTTTGGAAGAACAGAATCTGCAAAAAGACTTGGCTTCTCCGCAAGCGATTTCTCGTTTAATGCCGGTAATGGAAGATGTGAAGTTTGTGCCGGACTGGGATATGAAATAGTCGAAATGCAATTTCTATCAGATGTTCAAATTCCATGCAGTCATTGCCATGGCAAACGGTTTAAAGAGGAAATCCTAACGATTCAATTAGATGGATTAAATGTTTTGGAAACATTAAATTTAACAATAGAAGATGCAGTTCTACGCTTTGAACACTTTCCCAAAACCAAACGAAAATTAAGTTCATTAAAAAAAGTTGGTCTAGGGTACTTAACCCTGGGCCAACCATTAAATACCCTCTCAGGAGGAGAATCCCAGCGCTTAAAGTTAGTTAAATATATGACAACATTAAAGAAGGGAGTTCTCCCTTCTTTACTCATCATTGACGAACCCACTACTGGTCTACACCTGGAGGATGTAAAGCAACTCATGAAAAGCCTACAGGAAATCGTGGAAAGCGGGCATAGCCTTCTCATTGTTGAACACCATACCCATGTTCTAGCACAAGCGGACTGGATTTTAGAAATGGGACCAGGTTCGGGAAAGCAAGGAGGGCAGATGATTGCCTCTTCAACTCCCGCGAAGTTGTCAAAACTAAGTACTCCTACTGGCTCTCTCTTAAAAAAGAAAACGAAAGTAAAACTAAGATCGATTCAAGAAAAGGGGAATAAAGCAAGGAAGTCTTGTAATTTTCTAGAAATTGAAGGTGCACGAGAAAATAATCTTCAAAACATATCCCTTCAAATCCCCACCAATCAATTTGTTGTAATTACTGGCCCCTCAGGTTCAGGAAAATCCTCACTCGCATTCGATGTTATTTTCGCAGAAGGGCAAAGAAGATTTATGGAGTCGATGTCATCCTATGCTCGCCAATTTGTTGAACAACTTGGTAAGCCTGCAGTAGATCGAATATCTGGAATTTCCCCCACAGTCGCAATCGAGCAAAGAGTTACCAGAGGGACAAAGAAATCCACAGTTGGTTCGATTACTGAAGTGGCACAATTTCTTAGATTATTATATGCCCGTGTTGGAACCCAATTAAGCGTTCAAGATGGCAATCCTTTATCCATCGCAAGTGAAACTGAAATCGCGGATCAAATTGAAAAAATTATACGGCTTAAAAAACCGACAAAGAAGGCACCCCTTTTTCTTTTAGCTCCATTAATTACGAGCAGAAAGGGGCATCATAAGCCAATCGTAAATTGGGCGAGAGAAAAAGGATATGATTTTGTAAGATGTGACGGCCAGTTTCTCCATACAAACGGGTTTGAAGGATTGGATAGATACCGCCTGCATAATGTTGAAGTTCTATTAGAAGAATGGAATTCTATTCCTGATCGAAATACGATTCGACAAAGCGTACATCAATCTCTTCAGATGGGAAATGGCAGAAGCCTTGTTGCTTCATTAAATGACGAAACAAGTATTTGGTATTCGACCTCTCGTGTGGATTCATCCAACGGTGAATCTTACCCCGAATTAGAACCAAGTTTATTATCGTGGAATTCCGCGAGAGGGTGGTGTCCATTTTGTAAGGGCTATGGTAAAATTTTCCAATGGATGAAAGACGATTTACCAGCAACTGGTAATTGGTGGAAAATGGAGGATGGAGAAAAATGCAAAGACTGCAAAGGAGAACGACTTAATGTAATCAGTCGGAATGTAGTTTTATATGGAGCTGAAAAAAAGAAAATATCTTTTCCACATTTACTCGAACTCACCCCTGATGAAATTATAGTATTTCTAAATAACATACAACTCCCACAAAGACTACAGTCAGTTGCCAATGCGATTATACCAGAAATAATAGAAAGACTAAAATTCATGACCCGAGTCGGACTAGATTACCTCTCTCTTAACCGAGAAACGGCCTCTTTGTCGGGAGGGGAAGCACAAAGAATTAGATTAGCGGCTCAACTTGGATCAAATCTTTCAGGGGTTTTATATGTTTTGGACGAGCCATCAATTGGGCTACATCCAAAAGACAACCAAAAACTCTTACATTCCTTACGGGATTTACAATCCCGTGGAAACTCATTACTCGTGGTCGAACACGATCCGGAAACAATTCAGCAAGCGGATTACCTAATTGATATTGGACCAGAAGCTGGACGAGAGGGTGGCAAAATTGTCGGAGAAGGAAAACCAGCCGAAGTATCAAAAATAGAGGGATCCTCAACAGCTCAATATATGCGAGAAGGTATCGTACATCCGATGCTTGGCAAATGGCGAAAACTAAGATCAAAAGTTAATTATTTAAAAAATAAAAACTGGATAAAAGTAGAAAAAGTTAATTTTAGAAATCTTATCAATTTCTCCATCGAAATTCCCACCGAAAGATTATCGGTGTGTTGCGGAGTTTCTGGATCAGGAAAATCGAGCTTTGTGAGAGGCTTTCTCTTCCAAGCAATAAAGCAGGCAGTTTTAGAAAATTCAAAGGATCTAATTTTGGGTAATGGAAGAATTAAAAACGGAAATATTTTTAATAAAGCAATTGAAGTAACCCAGAGCCCAATCGGAAAAACTACGCGGTCTACTCCTGCGACCTATTTAGGCGTATGGGATAAGATACGCACAATGATATCATTATTACCAGAAGCAAAAGCAAGAGGGTATCCACCTGGACATTTTTCATTTAATGTTAAAGGAGGTAGATGTGAGGTTTGTAAAGGAGCAGGGAGAATAAAAGTA
The DNA here is from genome assembly GCF_964187635.1 of Candidatus Seribacter sulfatis. Taxonomy (NCBI): domain Bacteria; kingdom Pseudomonadati; phylum Verrucomicrobiota; class Opitutia; order Opitutales; family Candidatus Seribacteraceae; genus Candidatus Seribacter; species Candidatus Seribacter sulfatis. The sequence continues at coordinate 25,747 of NZ_CAXLMO010000016.1, forward strand.
GAAATGAGCTTCTTACCCAATTCATTTGTAAAGTGCTCAGAATGTAATGGTAAACGATACAAAGAAGAAATACTTGGATTATTTTGGAAAGGTAAGAATATATCGGATATCCTAGATTTTACATTTGAAGAAGCGGCTGACTTTTTTAAATTCGATAACTACCTTCATCAAACGTTTTCACTTATGATTGAAACCGGACTGGGGTACATTAAACTCGGCCAAATTTCTCCAACATTATCGGGGGGAGAAGCACAAAGATTAAAATTAGCGGCCGAATTAGCTCATGGTATAGATAAGCAAAAGCATAAAAATCTAAGGAGAAGTAAACCAACCCTTTATATACTCGAAGAACCAACTATAGGGCTGCATACATTAGACTGTAAAAAACTGATATTATTACTTCATCGCTTAGTTGATGAAGGAAACACCGTGATTGTAATTGAACACGATACCGACATTGTAGCAGAGGCAGATTTTCTTTTCGAACTTGGACCAACTGGTGGTCAGAATGGGGGGGAATTACTTTACAAAGGTAACACTTCTGGAATATTAAATTGTGATGCGAGCATGACTGCTCCCTTTCTCAGAAAGATTTTAGATTAAGAAACAACCCGAAAGAAGATTTTTTTTCCTGCTTTCACCACCACTGCAGAGTCTGCTTTTTCCAAAGTGATTATATCCTCGGACTTCATCACTTTTTGTCCATCAATTTTAATTGCTCCCTGCTGAATTAATCGTCGAATTTGTCCCTTAGATTCAAAAATGTTTGAATTATTCAAAATATTTAAAACACTTGGTGACTCATCGGAACGAAGTAGTTCTGACATCGAGTAGGAATTCATTTCGTCCGGATTTTCTCGCTGAGTAAAAACATTGGAAAAAGAGTTTTTTTCACTTTCTGCTATACTAGAACTATAAAAAAGTGCGGTTAATTCCTCAGCTAATTTCTTTTTTGTTTCCATAGGATGATTCTTTTTTAACTCTTCAATTTCCTCTGTATCCCTTATCAGAAGAAGCTTATAATAGTCCCACATCGTTTCATCTGAAATCGACATCGTTTTGCCAAAGATATCTTTTGAACTATCATTAAATGCAATATAGTTATCATAACTTTTAGACATCTTTTTTGATCCGTCCAAGCCAACCAGTAAGGGCATAGTTAAAACGGCTTGTGGATCCACTCCCTTATCCTTTTGTAATGTTCTACCCACCAACATATTGAATAATTGATCAGAACCACCAATCTCCACATCAGATTCCAAAACAACGGAATCATAACCTTGGATTAATGGATACATAAATTCCACCATTGAAATAGGCTGATTATTTTTAAACCTTTTCTCAAAATCATCGCGTTCAAGCATTCTTGCTACAGTCATTTTTCTAGACAAAGAGAGGGCTTCAGCAAAATCCATTTTGGTAAACCATTCACTATTCCTTCTTACCGTTGTCTTGTCGGGATCAATAATTCGAAAAGCTTGCTCAAGATAAGTTTTTGCATTCTCGTTCACCTCGCTTTCTGTTAATTCCGGACGTAAATCCGATCGCCCGCTTGGGTCACCGATCCTTGCAGTATAATCTCCGATTAGTAAAATTGCTTCATGGCCATCATCCTGAAACTGCTTTAATTTGTTAAATACCACCAAGTGACCAAAAGTAAGATCGGGTCTAGTCGGATCTACTCCGAATTTGATTTTCAGCTTTTGTCCACTGGAGATTTTTTTAGCGAATTCTTCTTCTCCAATTACTATTTCGGTATTTATTAACAATTCTTTCACACTCATAAAGTTATAAATTATAAGGACTGATTTCATAATCATCGAGCGTAGAATATTAATTCTTTTTTATTCTACACGAATTCCTCTTGCTTTCGTCGTATAGTCCGTTACCTAATTTAAGTCTATTTATTCACCCTAAAATTGAAGAAATTGCCATGACATTATTGCTAGGTTCGAAAGCCCCAGACTTTACTCTAAAAACAAAAACGCCAGAAGGTCTTTCCGATGTAACTCTCAGTTCGCACCAAGGAGAATCATCGGTAGTACTACTTTTCTTTCCATTTGCCTTTACGGGCGTTTGCACGGAAGAAGCCTGCTCGGTTAGAGATGATCTAAAATCCTATGAAAATTTAAACGCTAAAGTGTATGGACTGAGCGTGGATAGTCCGTTTGCACAGGAAGCAATGGCTTTGAAAGAAAACCTTAATTTCCCGCTCCTCAGTGACTTCAATAAAGAAGTCTCAGATCATTACGGGGTATTATACGAAGATTTTATCGGTTTCAAAGGCGTAAGTAAAAGATCTGCTTTTGTGATTTCCAAGCAAGGAGAAATAGCATTTGCGTGGTCTTCTGATGACCCAAAGCAGCTCCCAGACTTTAAGGCCATTAAGGAAGCTTTATAAGGCAAACCTTTACAACAAACGAAGTTATGAGACTTCTTTGCTTTTTTAAACAATCTTCCTCGGAAAATCCAACGATTCATTTTGTTTCGGTATTTGTTTGAAATGAAGGTGTACTGGTTATCCTATTTCATTTTCGCTTCTTAGTGGCATTGAAATTCTCGAGACTAAACACTTGATCAACTATGAGTTTTTTCAATATGTCACTCGATTATTTTATGTGTGCCTTCGCTGAGGTAAACTAAATATTGTTTTACCTTATTCCTGCGTGAACAAAGAATCAATTTATCAAGTTTGTGCAACAAACGAAGAAGTTTTTGTTCGTATAAAAGAAAAAGCGTCGTACTTAAATTGTGCTCCACTCCGCTCCTTTCTCCATGAAATGGTGAAGGAGGGTAATAAATTTTTTGTAATCGATTTTGAAAACTGCTCTAGTATGGACAGTACATTTTTGGGAATTTTAGTTGGACTTTCACTAAAGTTAAAAAAAGAAAAACAAGGAGGAACCCTAACGCTACTTAATCTTGTAGGTAGAAACTTAGAAACTGTAGAAAATCTTGGTATTCACAAAATTGCTGTAGTGAGTTCTGAGTTCATCTCAAGTCCAAATGACCTAGAGAATCTACAAGTTAAAGCGGAAGAGGAGAAAGCCTGCCCTGAGGTGATTTACAGAGCACACAAAACCTTACTTGATCTAAATCAGAAAAATTCCCGGATTTTCCGAGATGTGGTGAATTACCTTGAACAGAAAGTCGAGGATTCAGCTTAGTACTTCATGTTATGAACTCATTGCTTTATTTTCTGGCGGGACTTATTTTGGGTTTACTCGCGTGGAATTACTCAAGAAAAAAAGCAAAGATTGAAACCACTGAACTGAGCGACCAAAAGATTCGCCTTCAACAAGAAAAAGAAATCGTAGTTGATTTCATGCATAATTTAGCAGTGGCTATCGGAGAGGGAGTCGTCCGAAAAGATCTGTATCAAAGAATTGCTCATACCGCAGTGATGACAACTGGTGCAATCAGTGCATGTGTCTACGAAAAACTACCCAATGGAAAGTTGCAAAGTGTAGCAACTGAAGGCCTTTTCCCCCCGCAACGAAAGATTAAATCCTCCCTTACTGAAACTAGCACAACCCGTGCCCGTTTCTTGGAGAATATTCTAGCTACTGAAGTTTTGGAAGAAGGGGAGGGCATAATTGGTGAAGTGGCAAAAACAGGAAAGTCAGTCTATGTTCCGCAAGCTCTCAACGACCCAAGAGTAGTAAAGCACAATGATCCATCGCTTACTCTACGATCCCTAATTTTTTCGCCACTTGTACATGATGATCAAATTTCAGGAGTTCTAGTTGTCGCCAACCCTGCTAATGGTTTAACCTTTAGTGAAACAGATCTATCACTTGTCAATTCTCTTGCCGAACAGGCCGCATTAGCGATTAAAAATTCCGACGCAATGAACTTACGGGTTGAAAAAACACGAATGGACTCAGATCTTACATTGGCACGAGATGTCCAGGAATTATTCCTTGCCAAAGAATCACCTTATTTTAAAGGACTGGAAATTGATACTCAATATATTCCTTCTGCTCAGGTAAGTGGCGATTTTTATGATTTCTATAAATTATCTGCTACTAAGTTTGCTGTATCAGTGGCAGATGTGTCCGGAAAGGGAGTACCCGCCTCCTTGCTTATGGCTCTTTGCCAAACAAACCTTCGGCATTATGTAAAAAAATCTAAATCGCCCCGAGAAATTTTGATTAAGCTGAATCAGGACCTTGAAGAAAGAATTCGGGAAGATATGTTCATCACCCTAGTTCTTGCAATTATTGATACCCAGGCCAACACCATTACTTTTTCTCGTGCTGGACATGAACCTGCGCTTTTAGGAAAGGTGAATGGGCAACAATTAAGTGTAGAAAAACTTCGCGGGAGTGGAATGGCTCTCGGGATGGTTCCTTCCGATCTTTTTGAAGAAGTTATTGAAGATCAAACCTGTTCATTCGAGAAGGGTGATATGCTTGTACTCTACACTGATGGAGTTACAGAATCACAAAATCAATCAAAGGAAGAATTCGGGATAGATCGCTTGTGTAAAAAACTCGAGGGAGCTCTAGAAAAAAGCCCGCATTTATTCAATTCTTCTTTGATGAATAGCCTTGAGGAATTTTCCTCCATATCATCGGACCGAGACGACATTACCCTTTTGACAGTCAAAAGGGTTTAATAGATTTTCTAATCTATACGTCCCTCGTCATAATCAATCACATCCGCAAAAGATCGTAAATCAGGACGATTTTTAGCTCCAAGGTCAGATTTGATTTCTTCCAATTTTTCTAATGCCATATCAGACATTCCCATTTGCACTACTTTTCGATTCCACACATGACAGTTAAGTTCAGCCGGAAAGAGTTCTTTTAATTTAGAATTTAATTCTTCCTCTGAGTTGGAGATTCGTACGCATTCTATTATATCGCTCGGTTCAACGCCTAAGTGAAGGCATAAAAAACCATCAAAACCTTTTGTGAAATTACGCTGATAGCTTTTCGGCAACCCCTCCTTTAAATGTTTTCTTATCTTTCCAATAAAGCGAGGAAGATGGAGCAGTCCAGATGGATGAGATTGATAGGGCGAAGGAAGGTCACGAAGTATAGCGCCTGTGGGTCCTTCGATTAATTGATCGTCGATGTTTGTCAAAATGAAAAAAAAGGTTTTGTCTATCTGTTCAACACCATAAATGAAACAAAGCAAAAACAAAAAAGTAATTAAACGAGTTTCGGGATATATTTTTGAGCATAAATTTCTCTTTATCCTTACCCTATCATTGGCTTTTATAATGACTGTACTCTCTGTATTGGTGCCGTCCGTTATTCAAAGAGTACTTGATCAAATTTTCACACAAGGGTTCGAAGAATCAAAAATTCTGATTAATGGAATTCTTTTTATCGGAGCGCTTTTTCTATCGAAGGAAATCCTAAACTGCTTACGAATTAGGATTAATAACAAATTAGAACAAAAAGTTATTCTACGAATTAGGAAAGCTCTTCATGACAAGCTATTGGACTTACCGATCAATTTTTACGACCGAAGGAAGAGTGGAGATATTTCCTCCAGAGTAGTTGAAGATGTGCAAAATGTTGAACGGGCTATTTTGGATGGGACGGAGCAAGGGGTAATCGCAATTCTTACCCTGATTGGAGTTACCATTATGATGTTTTTACAAGAACCAAGGCTTGCCGCTTTGGTTTTCCTTCCACTTCCTGTACTTTTAGTCATGGCCTTTCGTTATTCAAAGGTTTCCAAAAAAAATTGGAAGGCCGTGCGCGAAGCTTCTGGAGACCTGAATTCCTTATTAGTAGAGGATATTCAAGGTAATCGATTAATTCATTCATTCGACTTAAAAAATCGGGAAAAAAAGCGCTTTCTCGAAAGTAGCAGGGAATTAGAAGCTCGATCACTCCAGGCAATGTACAGATGGTCGATACAAGGGCCGAGTGCGAGCTTTACTTCTTCTCTTGGAATCCTTGCTGTTGTGGGGATGGGGGCATACCTGCTACAAACGGATCCCAATTTTACAAATGGGCAATTCTTTGCTTTTCTGCTTTATACCAACATGTTTTACGAACCAGTTAGACAATTGGTATCAATTAATAATATGATTGCTGCTGGAAAAGCTTCGGGAGAAAGAGTTTTTGAGATTCTTGATGAAGAGGTTTCAATTAAAAGCCCGAAACACCCAGCCCGCTTTCCCAAAGAAAATCATTCGATTAGGTTCTCAAATGTAACATTTGCTTATGATGAAAGGCAATCGATTGTCAAAGGTTTGGATTTCTGTTTGCCGTCCGGTTCTACGACTGCACTGGTGGGACCAACGGGAGCGGGAAAAAGTACGATCGCAAATCTTCTTCTTCGTTATTACGATGTGGAAAAGGGATCAGTTTCAATTGGAGACACTGATGTTAGGAATTTTTCCCTAAGCTCATTAAGAAGCAATATTGGCTTCGTATCACAGGACCCTTTCTTATTTGATACAACAGTGGAAGAAAACCTCTTGCTGGCTTCGCCTTGTTCAAATGAAAAGGATATCATTTCATCACTCAAAGTTGCAAGTGCATGGGAATTTGTCCAAAAACTTCCTGATGGACTCAATACATTAATTGGGGAAAGAGGAGTCCGGTTGAGCATGGGTGAAAAGCAAAGACTTACTCTTGCACGGGCAATATTAAAGTCACCCCCTATCGTTATTTTAGACGAAGCAACCTCAAGTGTTGATGTTGAGACTGAAAGAGATATTCAAGTTGCTTTAAATCAACTCATTAAGAATAGGACTACACTTATCATCGCTCATAGGCTCAGCACAATTCGAGATGCAGACCAAATTATTTTTCTCAATCATGGAGAAATTATCGAACAAGGAAGCCATCCCGAATTGCTCGCAATGCAGGGAAGTTATGCTAATTTTTGTAAACACCAAGAAAGTTTGGTTCACAATTAATTTCAAACTTTTTACTTTCGTGAATAACGAATAAGGAGCCTTAAAATAATTGACGAAAGGTAAGGAAAGCACAAAAAAAACAAACTAAGAAGGGAGCGAAAATTAAAGTAGGCAAGTGGACCATAAACTTTATTCTCTGCCCAAACTCTAAGTGGCAGTTCAATAAAATAATGTACTCCTAAAGCTTGGGATAAATAATAAACCATCAAGGGCCAAATAGTAAATCCTATACATCCAAAAAAAAGAATGCACCAAAGCTCTTTACTCCAATCAATTTTTTTATTCATTTAATAATCATTCACTTGCTCCAATTTACGAAACCAATAAGTTTTATAATACTTATCAATTACTTTTTCCCAATCGAATTATGAAGCTCTTTATCTATACTGCTACCGTTTTTATCTTAACTAATTCAATTTTTGTCCATGGCAAGAGTGATAAATCCGACAAAAATGTTTACGACAGTCTCATTCTTCCGGTGTTTGCAGCTAAGTGCCAAGAATGCCATGGAGAAAACAAAAGCAAAGGCAAATTAAAGCTTCATACAAAAAAAGACTTTCTAAAGGGTGGTAGCGGGGTAGGTGCAGACATTATCGTAAAGGGGAACATTGAAGAGAGTGAACTCATTTATCGTATTACCCTGCCCAAAGAAGACGAAGAAGCCATGCCCCCGATGGAAGATTCTGACCACTACAATCCTGTGACACGACAGGAACTTGAAGTTATGAAGGCATGGATTAAGATAGGAGCATCTTTTGACCTACAGATTTCTGACCTAGATGATAAAACTCAAAAATCTGCCTTTCACATCTTAGCCAATATGCCGAAGAAATTGATATCCAAAAATATCATATTGCAACCCAAGCTTCCCATCGTGCCTCCAGCGAGTCCCAAAGCACTCAACAATCTACGGAAAGCAGGAATTTTAGCTATGCCAATCGCTCAAAATACTAATGCGATATATGTAAATGCTTCCTATGCAGGACAAAATTTTGATGATAAGAAAATTATGTTACTAGAACCAATTGCCGAACAACTTGTTTGGTTAAATCTAGCCAGGACAAAGGTTACTGATAATGGAATTGCATCCCTTACCAAATATGGACTTCTCTCTCGGTTGCATCTTGAAAATACTGTAATAACAGACAAATCCTCCATTCACTTATCCAAATTACCCAACCTAGAGTACCTGAATCTTTATGGCACTCAAATATCCGATGCGTCTCTTCCTCACCTTCAAAAACTGGGTAAACTTAATAAACTTTTTTTATGGCAAACCAAAGTAACACCTCAGGGTGCAGAATCATTGAAAAAACATTTTGTAGACTCACCAACTTATAATGCTCTCATTGCTCAGAAAAAAGACAGGCAAGATTCTTTAAAAAAACTAATTGCAGTGGAAACCTTAAAGTTCGAAATACAGGAAGAAGAGACCATTCAAATTGGCCTACGTACTCAAGATAAAACCCCATTTAACAACAAATGCCCCGTATCTAAAAAAGAAATCGTAGACGAAAAATTTTCTATTTTCAAAGGGAGAAAAGTCGGGTTTTGCTGCGATAAATGCAAAGCTAAATTTGATCAAGATAATGCCATTCAGTCAAAAATTCCTAGCTTCAAAGCATCGGAAGAATACTTAACCGCCTCATCAAATTTGCAAAATGCCCGACTATCGATGGATAAATTGATAGAAGATAATCAACAAGAACTCCGAAATATTAATGCAAAACTTTATAACATGGGACCGAAAATTAATTTAGGCTGGAAAAACCCAACTGTCTCAAAAAAATAGAGGTCATATTCGCCGGCTTTTCTTAGAACCTAAATACTTATTTCAAGCAGATTAGATAAATGAGTGAATTCTGTTGCTAAATTTTCCTATTTCAAAATGGTGAATTGATGGAAAATAAAACCGATGATCAGGTAATATCTATCTTCAAAGAAACTAAAGCACTTCTCACTGGCCATTTCATTTTAAGATCGGGCCAGCGTAGTGGGCATTTTTTCCAATGCGCACAAGTTTGTCAGTACTTGGACAAAGTTTCCATTTTAGCAAGTTTGCTCATAAAGCAATTAGATTGTCCAACCCCCAACACTATTGTTGCTCCTGCAATGGGCGGGCTTGTACTTGGGCAGGAAGTTGCCAGACAACTAAACTGTCGCTTTTTGTTTTTAGAGAAAGTGGAAGATAAACTTGAACTGCGCAGAAACTTTTCTTTGTCTAAGAAAGACAATGTTTTACTGGTCGAAGATGTTGTTACTAAAGGAGGCCGGGTTACCGAAGCTCTATCTATACTGAATGAAACAGAGTGCACTATTTGTGCCGTAACTTCACTGGTGGACCGAAGTACTCATGAGTTAGATTTTGGTGTCTCATTCCAGCCGCTTCTCAAGCTTCATTTTCCAACTTATGACCCGAGCGAAATCCCGGATGAATTAAAACTAATTGATCCAATAAAGCCAGGCAGTTGAATCGTATATCAGGGAACGCGATAAGCTAAAAATCGGTACTTGTTACGGTACCATACATAAAAACGATTAATTCCACTCTTGATCTGTTCTTCAACTTCTTGAATCGAATTTACCTGGAATCCATTAATTTCCACAATTACTACGCCTTCCTTAAAGGTTTCGGCATTACCAGTGGATTTTGTCACAACCACTCCCTTTGTTGTAGGTGGTATTTGAAACCGTAATCGATTTTCCACACTCAACTCTTCCAAGGAGACGCCAGGCATTGATATTCTATTTTTACCTCCCATTAAATCGAGCGTAACAAATAATGTTTTTTTATTTCCTCCTCTGATAACATCAATCGTTATCTTTGTGCCCGGTGCAGTTTGAGAGATTGCCAACCTCGATTGATTGATTGAGTCAACTGCTTGAGAGTCCACCTTTATAATTCGATCTTTTGGTTCAAAGCCAGCGAGATCTGCTGCACTTCCCGGTACTATCTTTGTAACGATTACACCTGTACCATCACTTGAAGGTGCTAATTCAACACCAAGAAAACCTCTTCTCACTCCTCCTCTTTCAACCAAGTCGGTCAGTACTTTTTGAACCATATTAACCGGAATCGCTAATCCAATTCCCATGCTTGCACCAGTTTGAGAAATTATTGCGGTATTTATACCGATTAAACGACCCACTGCATCTAACAATGGTCCACCGGAGTTCCCTCTATTAATTGCTGCATCCGTTTGAATGAAATTCTCATATGAACCCTCCAAGTCAAGAACACCTAATTCTGATTTCTTTGTCGCGGAAATTATTCCCATGGTTACCGTCATACCAATTCCTAAAGGGTTTCCAGCTGCAAAAACAATATCACCCACCTCTAAATGATCACTATTTGCTAAAGTTACATGTGGGAATGGTTTATCATCCTCTATTTTCAGAACCGCAACATCTGTTGATCGATCAAAACCTATAATTTTGGCTTGGAATTGCCTTTTATCCGATAATTGAACTGTTACCTCTTCCACTAGTTCACCAGTTCTCGGGTCGGTAATAACATGAGCATTGGTAATAGTATGGCCTTCCGGGCTAACAATGACACCCGAACCTATCCCTGCAGGGACCATTTCTTCTTCCACTCTAGCATTATTTAAAAGGGGTAAACCAAAAAATCTCCTCAGTAATTCTTCGCGCGGACTACTTCCTCCCCCTGGATAAAGCCTTCTAACTACTTGCTGAGTAGTTACTGCAACCACAGCTGGAGTCGCCTTCTTGAGAGCAGGAGAATAACTACTAGGTGCTCTATTTAATGAGCGGTCAAGAACACCATCTTCAATTTTTAAGGAAAGTTTGCGATTCTGAGCAAAAAGGTTCCCATTTCCAATCGCAAGCACTGTAAATAATATGAGGCCTAAAATAATTGGTTTCATGACTATCATAGCGTATTTACTCCACGCGGTTGTCTAATTTTATAAAATACTTAAAAACCTTTTATTTGAAACAGGCTTGAAATACTACTATCTGTATTGGTTCGTCTAATTGCTTCACCAAGTAAGGGTGCAACACTTAATTTCTTAATTGGGAGATCACCAATATCTATATTCACGGTATTCGTTGTAATTAATTCATCTAGAATACCTTGCCTTAGCCTCTCTTTCCCAGTCTCGTTCAAAACACAGTGACTTACAATTGCACTTACTTTTTTTGCCCCTCGTTCTTTCAAAATTTTTGCTGCTGCTGTTAATGTACCCGCAGTCTCTGTCATATCATCAATCATGAGGATTTCTCTTCCCTCTACCTCTCCTACTAAATTCATCGCTTCGACTGTGCTTGCACCAGTTCGTCGTTTTGCCACAAATCCAAGCGGACAGCCTAGCACCTCAGCATATGCATTTGCCATTTTCATTCCACCCACGTCGGGAGAAAAAATGGTCATATTTTGAACATCACGACTTTTTAATTCTTCAAAGAAAACAGGAGATGCATACAAATGATCTACTGGTATATCAAAAAAACCTTGAATTTGCTGTGCATGCAAATCCATTGTTAAAATTCTATTGGCACCCGCTGCTACTAAAAGGTTTGCAACTAATTTTGAGGTAATTGGAACCCGTGGTTGATCCTTTCGGTCTTGCCTTGAATAACCAAAAAATGGAAGTACTGCGGTGACTCTTGCTGCAGATGCCCTTTTAGCGGCATCTATCATAATTAATAACTCCATTACATTATGATTCGCAGGGGAACAGGTCGATTGTACTAAAAATACATCCATCCCTCTAATATTTTCATTATAACGGACAAAGCTCTCATTATCAGGAAATGAAGTTACGGTTGCATCTCCTAGAGGAACATCAAGGTATTCACATATTTCCTGAGATAGTGGCTTACTTGAATTACCTGTAAAAATCTTTAGTTTTTTTCCGTTCTCCATAGTTTAAAATTACCCCTTATCGGCAAAGCCATCAAATCTATTGAACAATTCAGGCAATCTTTTTTGTAAAATAGAAATTCTTTGTGCTAATTGAAAGGGTAATGCAGGATTGCCTTTGAGGAATGCACCAGGCTCGACATTTTTTGTAATACCTGCCTGCCCGGCAATCTTCGCTCCTTTTCCAATTTTCAAATGTCCCGCAAACCCAGCCTGACCGCCTACCACTACATTATCCTCAAACTCAACACTGCCGGCAATGCCAACCTGAGCTACGATTAAACAACCTTTTCCAATTCTTACATTGTGACCTACTTGAACTAAATTATCAATTTTTGATCCCGCACCAATCCTTGTTTCCTCAAATCGAGCACGGTCTATGCATGTATTTGCACCAATTTCAACCTCATCCTCTACCACAACCTTTCCAAGATGCGGTATCTTTTTATGAGAGCCCTCGGCCTGATCAAATCCATAGCCTTCGGATCCAATGACAGCTCCCGCATTAACTACAACATTATTACCGAGCTCACACCTTGATAATAGCTTCACACCGGGGTGTAAATTCGCATTACGACCAATCTTTGCAAAATCTCCGATATGGCAATGAGTTCCAATAATACTGCCGGCTTCAATTAAAACTTCTTTTCCGATAAAACAAAATGCGCCAATGGCAACTCCAGCACCCAATTTTGCACCTGAATCAACCCAGGCAGTTGAATGAATTTCAGCTTTTGGCGGGGGATACAATTCACCCTCTAAAAAGCTGCATAATGAAGCCAATCCACGAGAAGGGTCATCAATTCGAAGAAAAACTTGGTTTTCTTTTGGAGAACCAATGTAGTTCTTAGGCAATAAAATAATAGATGCATTAGATTTTGAAACTAATGACTTGTACTTTGAATTACCTAGAAAAGAAATATCACCTTCAACCGCTCTTTCAAGTGCAGCGATGCCACTTAAACTAGAAATCTTTAAAGTTCCATCTACTTCCGCAGAAGGAAGGATCACAAGAAGTTGATCGAAAGCTATCTTAAAGTTCATAAGCTCCTACTTTCAGAGCAGTTTTAAACGGACTACTTACTTTTTACCTTGGGATGCGTTAAGAGTAATAATAACTTCCTCAGTCACATTAAATTTATCTCCTGCATAAAATACACCCAACTGCGTTTCTGAAGAATTTAAAATCAAATCATACCCTTTAGCACCTGCCACTTGTTGTACCGCTTTACGGATATCTGCAAGATGTTCGACAAGTAGGTTTCTTTGCCTTTGAGAAATGGTAGCCTTCGCTCGTTTATCGTAAGAAACCATATCGTCCTGCTTGACCTTCGCTTTTTCAACTTTTTCTTGGTATTTTTTTCTAAGATCCGTACTGTCAATATTTGGATTTTTAATCTTATCCTCCATCTCTTTTAGTTCTTTAACAATTTTCTCCATTTCTGCACGGAAAATTTCGAGTTCCTCCATCGCAATTTTCTTGGACTTGTCCAATCTAGCTCTTGCTTCCTTTACCTTTTGATATCCATCAAAAACTTTCTGTACATCTACCACCGCTACTTTTTGTGCAGTCGAAAAAGAAGGCATTAAAAACAAAAAGGCGAGAGGGGTCAAAAAGAGAATTAGCTTATGCATATTAGATGTGAGTTAGGTAATGAATGAATAGTGAAAGTTTAAAATCGTGTACCACCAGAAAAATGAAACTGCGGCGATCCACCTGTTTTTGAGGGATCCGAGATCGGGAAACCTAAATCTAGTCGAAGGGGCATACCCATAACCATTATGCGTGCTCCCAATCCCCAATTATCATGCCAGCCTTCCATATCATCTCCAGGCAGAAATTTAAAATCATTGGTTCTTAAAAAACCGCCGTCATAAAAAACTGCAAAACGCAATGGGTCAGCAATTTTAAAAGTATACTCTGCACTTAAATAACTGTAAGAATTTCCTCCATTAGGTTCTTTTGAATCTTGTGGCCCTGCCTCCCGATAGTCCCACCCTCTCAAATTATAAGGCCCCCCCAAAAAGAATTTTTCGAAGAAAGGTACATCTGCATCTTTTCCATCAAAACGACCCAGTGTTCCTGTTCTACCTACGATCGATAAAACTTGTTCCATAGGAGTAAAAGTCTCAAAAAACTTCGCTCCCTGTAATTCGAAACGGCCATAGTCAGCATCTCCACCAAATGGGCCACCGGCAAATTCTTTTCTTAGGGTAACAATGCTACCTTCGGAGGGAAATAAGATACTATTTCTTGTATCACGGGTTAAACTAAGACCCACTTTAGAAATTGTTCGGTCAATTTCGTTTTTCGATGGATCATATTTCGGATCGTTAGTTATGAAAGCAGGAACACCAATTCCGATATCACTAATGATGACATCTTCGAGACGATAAAATAAGCGACCTTCTACAAGCTCGAATAATCTCTTTCTAAAATAGACCTCAAACCCTGCTCGCATTTCATCGTAGTATGAACTGTAGTAATCAGACTTTTCCCGAAATAACTCAAATCCAGCAGCAACCCTGCGATTCATAAACCAGGGTTCCTCAAGTGCAAGTCGAACCTCATTACTTCGAGCACCCAGCTTTAAACGAAGACGGAATTTCTGCCCGTCTCCCTGCAAGCGATGGGGACTACGCCATCTCATTATATCGAAGTTTCCTTGCCTAAATTCGGCAAACATCATCGCTTTCTCTAAAGTACTAAATCCAACCCCAAAAGAAACATGGCCAGTGCGACCCTCCTCTACATTTACTACCAGGTTTCTTCTGCTACTTTGCAATTCTGGATCCTGTGATGCAATTGGTTCGTCATCCAATGTTACTTTCTCGAAAAAACGCGTATTTCTTAGACGGGATTCGCTCGTTTCCATTCGAAGTAAATCGAACGTCTCACCTGGCGCCAAAGCAAGTTCCCGAACAATGGCAGTTGTTTTTGTTTTCTCATTTCCCCGAACTTGAATTGTGTTCACTGTAAATTTGTTATTTTCCGTAATCTCAAACCTTAGATCAATTTGTCCTGTTCGAAGATTAGGCTTTCTAATCGAAACCACTCTAGCATCCAAATAACCCTGCTCGCCGTATTTCTTTCGCAAGCGATTTCTTTCCTCGGATAGAAGTGTTGGCGAATAGTGATCCCCTGTCTTTAGTTCTTTGTCAGCACGACTATCCAGTCGCTTTAAATCTTTTGCAGTAATGACGGAATTACCAACTATAGATATTTCACCGAAATAGGATCGCTCACCCTCGTCCACACGGATGACAACATCTAAAGAATTAGATCCTTTCGGAATAATTTTTACTCCACTTTGCTCAATTGTGACATCTAAGAAACCTTGATCCCGGAAAGCAGTTCTGAGTTTAATTAAGTCCTCTTCAAAGATACTAGGTCGGTAACGAGATCTTTTAGACCAAAATCTCCAAAATCTCCAGGGTGCTGTTTCCATTTCCTTTAAGAGTTTTTTATCTGAAATATTCTTATTTCCTTCGAAAATAATTTTACCTATTTTTCGTTTTTCATTTTCTATAATTTTAAATACAACTGAGACGCTTCTTCCTTCCTCTTTGGTTATAATTTGACTGTCTACTTGAGAATTCCAAAAACCTTTTTCTAAATATAACTCTTTAAGTGCCCGTTGATCAGCTTTTATCTCAGACTCGTCCAACAATTCCCCGATACTTATTTCAATTTCCTTTTCGAGTTTTCGATCGGACAACTTATCATTACCCTCAAAGATAATCGTTCCAATCCGAGACTTTGTATAGACCTTAAAAACTAAGGCCACCTCTTGTTCAGTGCTTATTTCTGGGTCCAAAAATACTTTTACATCATCAATCGCACCCGTTGCCATAAGGTTAGTAATCGATTTGTCTATCGCGTTGGATTTGTAAGGGATTCCCGTTTCTATTTGTAAATTTTGTAAAATAAAAGATTTCCCAATGGTATCAGGGCCTTCCAATTCGATGGATATGGAAGAAATTGTTTTACCATCTGGAACTACTTGAGACCATAAAATCATCATTCCAGAAAGTAGGAACAGGATGGGGAAAAGAGAACGAATTTTATTCATTTAATTTTTAATTAAGTCGGGGGTCATATTGTGCACTTTCAAATTTCGTATATTTCCGCACAAATGCAAGATTTACATAACCGGTAGGCCCATTTCTTTGCTTGGCAAGGATTAACTTAATAGGCTCAAAGTCATCTGCTTGGCTTTCTTCACCAGTCTGAGAAACATCACTTGCACGAATATCTTCCCCCTTTCTTTCTTTACCCAATAACATAACAATATCAGCATCCTGCTCAATTGAACCGGATTCCCTCAAGTCTGAAAGTCGGGGGTCCCTTTTCTCCTTTTCAGAATCTCGATTGAGCTGGCTAAGAACAATAACCGGGACTTCTAATTCTTTTGCCATCGATTTCAATCCTCTTGAAATCACTGATATCTCATTTTCCCGAGAAGAAGAATAACGATCCCCTGAAATTAACTGTAAATAATCAATCACAATTAAAGAAAGACCATTCCTTGATTTAACTCTTCGTGCTTTTGCACGGATTTGATTGATACTCAAGCCACTTGTATCGTCTACCCAAATGGGAGCTTGTTGAAATTGCTGACTTATTTCATTGAGTTTTTCTGCGTAATTCTTTGCAACAAAGCCCTTACGCAAATCATTCATATTTACCTTTGCCTTTCCGCATATTAATCTCATCGCTAATGATGAGGCACTCATTTCTAAACTAAAAACTAAGATATTTTTTGGGTTGTTAATATACTTGTGGGAGAAGGAAATATTCTCGACGATGTTCATCGCAAGGCTTGTTTTACCTACAGAAGGACGGGCCGCGATAACAATCATTTCTGACGATTTCAAGCCATTTGTCAGATTGTCCAAATCTTTATAGCCTGTTAACAAACCATCCGATTCTTCCTTCGAAAGCATTTTCTGGATCTCACCCATAGCTTTCTGTATCGGCTCTCTAAAATGAATAGAGGAACGGGTATTTTGATCATCACCCAACTCGCAGACCCTTTGCTCCATTCCAGAAAGAAAATCATCGACTTCACCCTGTAGGTTATTCGCACCGTCTATAATTTCAAAAGCAACATATATACATCTTCTTAAAAGGGCTTTTTCTTTGACGATCTCTAACCAATAGGTTGCATGGGCAGTGGTATCGATTCTTGAAGTAAGTTCAAATAAGCCATTTTGTCCACCTACTTGTTCTAGTTGCTTTCTACTTTCAAGTTTTTCTGCCAGTAAAATTTCATCCGCAGCCTTATTATCACGATTAAGGTCCAAAAGTGCTTCGAAAATAATTTGGTGATTTAAATGATAAAAATGATCGGCACTAATTGCTTGCTCCGCACATCTTCCCATTACCTCACCGGATGTATCCATAATGCAAGCCGCGAGTAAACCTTGCTCTGCATCTAAATTGCTAGGTAGAGGTTTACCCTCTATGGTATCTTTAACAGATGATTGATGTTTGGCTCCAGAACCTTGGTACTTAGGAACTGATTTTTCTTTGGAAGAAGAAGTTCCTAGACTTGGCATTCAAATAATCCTGCTAATTAGCGAATAGGTAAGAGTTACTCGCTCTCTTCAATTGGATTCTCAGATACAACTTCAACTTCAACTTCGGCTTCCACTTCTTTGTGTAGTGAAATCGAAATCTTACTAATTCCCAATGCCTTGATCGGAGAAAATGAAGTGATGTGTTTCTTATCGAAAGTAAATCCTTTTTCACTCAACTTTTCAAGAATATGGTGAACAGTCACGGATCCAAAGAGTTTTCCTCCCGCACCCGTCTTCACCGCCACGGCGATTTTTGTATCCTTTAACTTGGTGGCAATCTCTTGTGATTTCTGAAGTTCGTCAGTCTCTCTGGCAGCACGGGCAACCTTTAATGAATCTAAACGTTTTTTATTTGCGTGATTTAATGGAACTGCTTTCTTCTGGGGCAAAAGATAATTTCGTGCAAATCCAGGTCGGACCTTTACAACATCTCCTTCGGATCCAAGATTGTTTATGTGTTCTACGAGTAGTATTTCTGTGGTGGCCATAATTATAAATTTGTCAGTGATTAAAAAGGTACATCGTCATCTAAGTCGTTGCTTTCTGGAGCCGGTTCGGGGGAAGGTTTTGGTCGGGCTTCATTTGCCTGAGGTGGTGCTGTCTGCTCCCCACTTCTAGGTGCAGTAGAACCACCCTCTTGCTTGGAATCAACAAACTCGAAACTATCTAAAACCACCTTAAGTGCACTTCTCTTTTCACCCTCCTTAGACTCCCATTGATCTAACTTAAGTCTCCCTTCGATAAAAATTGCCCGACCCTTAGTGAAAAACCGACCGACCGCTTCTGCCCTAGGGCCAAAGGACTCAACATCAACAAAAGTAGTCTCATCCTTACGATTGCCCTCTGCGTCCTTGTAGGAGCGATTTAAGGCAAGCCCGAAATTGCAAACTGGGCGACCATTAGTCATCATTCTTACATCAGGGTCACGGGTAAGATTTCCTATGAGTAGAACTTTGTTTAACGATGCCATAATAAATTTAAAGTAGTAAAGAAGATTTAACTTACTTTACTTGCGCTCAATTAGAACGCGATCAACTTTTTTTTCTAGCTTTAATTTTTCTTTCAAGCGGAGAGGCATTTCTGCATCAGCCTCGATTTCGAATTGGAGGTAAGTTCCAGAGGTCACTTCCTTGCTTTGTGGGTAGATAAAATCGTGATTACCTTGGTTTTCTACTTTTGTGACTTCTCCTTCTGATTGGCGGATGATTTCACTTAATTTTGGAATCATTTCGTCAGAAGATCCATCTGCCCCGCGGGCATTGTATACAATAGTTGCTAAGTAGTTTCTCTTGTTCATGAGGTTGATTGGGATCGTTTTGTTTGGTTAATTAAATTCATTGTGGCATCTATTCCGTTATCTAAAATCCCAAATAGAGCGTCATAAAAATTATCTTTTTTATTTTCTAAAAATAAACATTCCTCAGCAGAAAGTTTGGAAAGAACGAAATCAGAAAGTTTCATTTGAGGGAAAGGCTTGTTGCCGATTCCAAGTCTAAATCTCACAAAGGAATTACCAAGTGATGAAATTACACTACTAACCCCGTTGTGACCGCCGGCTCCTCTATTTTTGGAAATTTTTATTTCGCCAAATGGCAAAGTTAATTCATCGTGAAGCACTATAACATTCTCAGGGGAGCATCGAAAATAATTCAGGATACTCGAAAGATAGCGCCCACTCTCATTCATAAAAGTTTTGGGTTTCACTAAAAGAACTTTTTTTTCCTTGCGTTTCATAATTAAATGATCGGCATGAAATTCTTTACTATTATTAAACCGGACATTTTCTTTTTCTGCAATTTTATCAAGTAACCAAAAGCCTAAATTGTGCCTAGTGCTTTGATAAATATCTCCAGGATTTCCAAGTCCAATTATTGCGAAATTTACCACGAGTCATTTACAATCGAAAGGTTTTAAGATTATAAAAAATTCCGGATTAGTCAGATGATTTTGTCTCTTCGGTAGATTCTTGATCTGTAGCAACTTCCTCCGGCTCCCCGTCCTCACTATCTTCTGCCGATGAACGACCGCCCGCACTACCTACGCATGAAACAAGCATTCCATCCAATTCTGCAACATAAGCGACTCCTTCAATTACCGGCAAATCTTTAACCTGTAAATTTTCTCCAAGTTCTAATTTTGATATATCAAGTTCAATTTGAGAAGGTAAATTACTAGGTCGGCAACGAATTTCCACTTCATTAACCAGTGCCTCTAAAATTCCACCCTGTGTCTTGACTCCCTCCGCTTCTCCAAGAAGAGTAAGAGGGACTTTAGTTTGAAGATCTTCACCACGATTAACCTGAATAAAATCAATGTGAGTTATTGTATCTTTGATAGAATCCATTTGCATGTCTTTAATCAAAACAAGCTCATCTTCCCCTTTATCTCCAAGCAGACGGAACAAAGACGATGATCCTGAAGCTTTTCGCAAAAGAATGCGCATTGCTCGATCTTCAATTGAATATGACTTGTTAATTTGTTTGCCGTAAAAAACAGCGGGTATCCTTCCGGATGCACGGAGTCTATTACAAGCCTGGCGGCCAGTTTGTTCGCGTGGCGCTACCTTGATAGTTAAATCACTTAATTCTGACATAATAAATTGGGGGGGTACAAAAATTAGAGAAAGCGATCAGAAATAACAGCTGTCAGCAAATCTTGCAAGCTCTTTACTATCAGAATGAAGATCCTGAATTAAATTTAACAACAACGTACTACATTGTAGATTGAATACTTTTAGCCTTTTTTGAATTCGATATCCTAAGTTTAAAGGATAAGACCTCAAGAAAACAAATCCTCTACCACACTTCCATGTACATCGGTCAGTCGGAAATCTCTCCCTGCAGATCTGTAAGTCAATTTTTCATGATTCAGGCCCATTGCGTGTAGAATGGTGGCATGCAGATCATGCATATGGACACGGTTATCAACAGCAGTGCCTCCAATTTCATCTGTCGAACCATAAGAAATACCTGGCTTAATTCCACCACCGGCTAAAAATACTGTAAAGCCCCGTGGATTATGATCACGCCCATCTTTTCCCTGAGAAAAAGGGGTTCTTCCGAATTCCCCGCCCCACCATACTAAGGTATCTTCCAATAAGCCCCTCGCTTTTAGGTCCTGTAATAATCCAGCAACCGGCTTGTCGGTTGCTCTGGCATGGTTGGCATGATTCGGCATGTTGCTGTGTTGATCCCACCTCGGATTAGCGGATTCATCCGAATAATTAACACTTACGAACCTAACACCTCGCTCTACCATTCTTCTTGCCAGTAAGCATTGCTTTCCAAAATCATCGGTATCTTTCTCGTCGATCCCATAAATACTTTTGGTCGACTTGGTTTCTTTGGAGAGATCCGTTAATTCCGGCGCTTCCATCTGCATACGCCAAGCCAATTCGTAATTTTCAATAGTCGCCTCCAACTCATCATCATGCGAATAACGATTCGACTGAACCGTATTTAAATTCTGCAAGAGGTCAAAGCGACTTTTTCTCTGAGAATCACCGAGCATGGCATTTTCTACATTTCGAATCTTGGCTCCATTCACATTCCCAGCTCTTCCAAGGGCGGTTCCCTGGTGAATGGATGGCAAAAAGGCATTCCCATAATTTCTCGGACCGCCCTTGCTTGTAGATGGAGAAATAGTTACGAAAGCGGGCAAATTATGATTCTCCGATCCTAGTCCATACGATATCCAGCTCCCCATGGATGGACGAACCAAGTTAGTTGCTCCAGTATGCATGAAAAGAGTTGAGGGACCGTGAGCCACTCCCTCGGTATGCATGGAGTGAATAAAAGCCAGTTCATCGACATGGCTCGCAATATTGGGAAATAGAGAGGAAATATGCTTTCCGCACTGTCCATGTTGCTTAAAATCCCAAAGAGGTTTCATCAAATTGCGTTTGCTCGCTTTACCAAATGTATTTGTGCGAACCCCTACAAAATCGATCTCCTTTCCGTCCTTCGTAAAAAGTTCAGGCTTGTAATCAAATGTATCCACATGACTCGGGCCACCAGCCATAAAAATAAAGATAATCCGTTTAGCTCGTTGCGGAAAACGGGGAGGCTTCGCAAGAAGGGAGCTTGAGGGTTGAGCATTTACATTTTCTAATCCGGCTAAGGCAATAGAACCAAACCCACAAGCTACTGTTTGAAGTAAACTTCTTCGGGTTAATTCTTGAAAACACCTAGTCATTACTTTCCTAATTCAAATATCGAAAATCTAAACATGCAAAAAGAGAATGCACAAGGCCTTCCATTGCTTTAGTGCCAGTTTCTCCGTCCAGGCTTTGATCTAAGTAACTATAAACCAGTTTCTTTTCGTCGTAATTCGGCTCACGCCCAAGACAGCTCAGGAAAACCAATTTAATCTTGAGTTCGACATCTACACTTTCTCGACCGAAGATATTTTGAGCGGTAAGCACAGCTTGCCTCATTACAAAATCACTATTCATCATAAACAAAGCTTGGGTAGGAACAGTGCTAGTGTTACGATTCCCTGAAACCAATCCTGGATTGGGATAATCAAAGACAGTAAAAATTTCTGGAATTTTGTTCCGGTCAATCTTTTGAAACAATGAACGATTTTGATTTGCCTTCGAGTTTTCAAATGTAATCTGCCCACTTGCCAATAGCATGGCGTCTCGAATTGCCTCCGCATCCAGTCTTCGTCTATTCTGTCTAGAAAATAGTTGATTCTCCGGATCCTCCTTTAATGCCTTTTCATTTGCGGTGGAAGACATTTGATATGTTGCCGAAAGTACAATTTTGCGGATAAGTGTCTTGAT
The DNA here is from genome assembly GCF_964187635.1 of Candidatus Seribacter sulfatis. Lineage (NCBI taxonomy): Bacteria > Pseudomonadati > Verrucomicrobiota > Opitutia > Opitutales > Candidatus Seribacteraceae > Candidatus Seribacter > Candidatus Seribacter sulfatis. The sequence continues at coordinate 47,890 of NZ_CAXLMO010000016.1, forward strand.
AGACCATTTGTTATCAATGAAAAATTGTGCTAGGTCATCGAGAAGTTCTGGATGGGTAGGTCGACTTCCCATTTTCCCGAAATTATCTGTACTCGATACGATTCCACGACCAAAAAGATGATGCCAAGCCCGATTGACAAATACTCGAGCAGTAAGGGGGTTTTGAGGAGAGGATACCCAATGGGCAAGTTCTAGGCGACCGCTTGATCCTTCAGGTATCTGGGGAAATGGAGATGTATGCCGCGGGGTTGCGACTACCAAAAATCCCCGCGGAACAAGCGGTCCCAAATTACGGATTCCTCCACGAAGATGAACATGCCAATCACCAACTGCCTTCTGCTCTCGAACTGACAATGCCTTTTCAGCTTTAGGCGGAGCCTTCTTATTGTGCTCAACGATTAAATTTTTCAGCTCCTCGACTCGTATTTCTGCATTCTTAATCTGAACTTTAAGCATGTTATTTTTTTTAGAATCAGCAGTACTTTTTTTCGCCGTTTTGTCGAGAGAAGGCACTTTCATTACCGGAACCAAGCGGATCGCATCCGCGATCACAACCTTCCTCGTTCCTTCTGTTGTAATCTGAACGACCTCCATTACTCTCCTGTCGAAATTAAATCTTCCAACCGACTTAAACGCTCCCAGTATTTGAGGGGCTTTTGTTTGATCAAGTAGGACTTTATGTTCGCCATCCGCATGCATAATGGTCACCGGAGTTCTGTTTGATCGATTTAAACCAACGGTGTAAGAAACTTGAACATCATATTCTCCCTTGCGTGGAATATTTGCCGAAAAAGTAATCGATTTAGTACCCTTACCTTTATTGTCATCATGCAAATATCGCTTTCCCACAAAGCCATTTGTGTGAGTCGAGGAAATCCATTTACCGATCAATTTGGCATCTGAATCATCCACAACAATTCCGTCTAAGTAAAGTGGGTCTAAATTCCTTTTTTGTCTAATCAAACTTATCTTTTTACCACCTAATAACCTAACTGCTAAAATGGCTTCCTTCAATCTCTCCTCAAGAGAAGTCAAGACTCTCGCGTGTTCTTTTCGTTGGGTGCCAAAGTCATCCTGCAATACTCTTTCATGAAAACTAGCTACATTTCCTGGAACCAAGCTATTAGTGCTCCGAAAAATACCCGCCATAGAATAGTATTCTTTTGTTAGAATCGGGTCAAAGGGATGGTCATGACAGCGGGCACAACCCATAGTAATGCCCATGAACGCCCGACCCACCGCGCTTAGTTGCTCGTCGACCACTTCCATGCGTAAGAGTTCCTTGTCCTGTAATTCATAATTATGCGGACCGAGAGCCAAAAATCCCGTGCCTGTAAGATATTCATTATATTCCAATTTAGATTTTGAAGGCATCAGATCGCCCGCAATTTGCTCGATAACAAAGCGATCAAAGGGTTTGTCCTTATTAAAACTGTATACCACATAATCTCGATAACGGCTGGCATTAGGAAAAGGGTTGTTCCGGCCTCCACCAATAGTATCGGCATAACGAGCAACATCGAGCCAATGTCGACCCCATCTTTCTCCAAACCTTTCTGAGCCGAGTAATTCATCAACCACTTTTGGAAACGCATTCGGAGAGCGATCAGAAATAAAATCATTAATTTGATCTGGGCTTGGAGGTAATCCGATGAGGTCAAAATAAATCCTTCTTAATAAAGTATATTTATCCGCATACCGCGAGGGGGTTAATTTTTTTGACTCCAAATTTGCCAAAACAAAATAATCGATTGAATCTTCGGCCCATCCCGCCATCTTAACTTTGGGAAATGGCTGAGATTGAACCGGTTTAAAAGCCCAATAGTCCCGTACATCTGCTAGCTCCTTTAAGGAAATAGGGTTTTGCTTTTTTTTCATTCCCATCTCATTTTCCCTAGGGTCAATCGCTCCTTCCAAAATCCATTTTTGGAGATTCTTAATCGCTTCTTTAGACAACTTGCCATCTGGCGGCATTCGCAGGTCGTTACTCTCGTAACTTATCGCCTTAAATAATAAACTTTGACCAGGTTTTTTGGGTACTATTACCGTTCCGCTGTCTCCCCCTTGAATCCAACCCGCCCGCGTGTCGAGATATAGATTTGCTTTCACTTTTTTGGCTTTTTCCGAATGACACTCGTAACAATTCTCTACCAAAATGGGTCGAATCTTCTTTTCAAAAAACGCAACTTTCTTGGCATCTACCCCCAAACTTAAATGGACGAGTTGTAATATCCAAAAGAGGACAAATGTTCGGAAAATTACATTCATGACAAAGTCATACTTAAACCATTAAAAACAATTATTTAAGTCAAATTTACACCCACGATTTAGCTAATTTTCTTTTTAATGGTCTTAGATTCTTTTAGTTAAAGTGGGGGTGCGTTCCAGTCCGGAATACCGCCATTCTCTAACTGCTTGGCATGAAGTATATGGTAGGGTTGGGTTGGAGACATGGGAACTTCCTCATTCACCATAAGGGGGCGGGTTTCCTTCCAAAACTTTTCGTAGGCTAAACGCATCGACTGAACTACTTTGGGATTTTTGTCTGCAATATCCAAAAGTTGCGAAGGATCTTTCTTCATATCGTAGAGCTTGTTCTCCACTAGGCGAAAACGCTCGTTCCTAACTGCAAAACGCTTCCACATATGATCAGTCGGTTCGGAACCGGTTTTCCAACGGGCACCCTGCGTAAAAAGATAGCGGTCCTTCCACTTGGCTTGTGGATTTTTGATTAGCGGCAGGAGGCTCCGTCCCTCGACTTGCCCCTTGGGTAACTGGTCAATTCCCACAATAGCAGCAAGTGTGGGTAAAAGATCAATATGAGCGGAAATCCTTTCAACCGCTTGGTCGGCTGCGAATTTGCCTGGCCAACGAACAAAAAATGGCACGCGAACCCCACCTTCATCAGCCGAACTTTTTGCACCCTTCATCCCCGCATTGAAACCTTCCATAGGCTTGCCGTCCTTGGACATACCAAGCTTGGAGCCTTCTCGTACCATTCCGCCAACTGAGCCATTATCAGACATAAAAATAAGGATTGTGTCCTTGGCGAGGTTCCATTCGTCGAGCTTGCTCATAAGCCGCCCCATATTCTGATCGATGTTTTCTATCATTCCATAGAATCCGGCATCTCTTTCGGAGAAACCAAGATCAGTAAATCGTTTTGCATTTTGGGGCGGAGCAATAAAAGGGCCATGCGGAGCATTCGTCGTGATATAGGCAAAAAAGGGTTTCCCTTGGTCTTTCATTTTTTTCATCCATCCCATTCCAGCGGTGAAAAATAAGTCGGTGCAATAGCCCTTAGTCTTTACAAAGGAACCATTGTGACGAATGGTTGGATTAAAATATTGATTACCCGGAACATCAGCACATGAGCAATTAAATTTCTGTCCAATTCCACCTGCTCCATGGATAAAGGCTTCGTCAAACCCGCGCTTATGTGGTTGGTAGGGCTCCTCGTCCCCTAAATGCCACTTGCCAAATATCCCAGAAACATAGCCCGCCTTCGATAACACCTGAGGAAGGGTCACCGTGCTTAATGCCATCCTTTCCCTTTCTAAAATGGTGTGAGTAATTCCATTTTTCATGGGGTGACGGCCCGACATAAGGGCGGCTCGGGTGGGCGAGCAGGTGGGACTGACCAAGAACCTTTCAAAGCGGGTGCTTTGCCCGTGTAGCTTATCAAGATTAGGTGTCTGGATCCAAGGATTGCCGTGCTTTCCTATCGGTCCATAACCTTGATCATCGGTTATCATGAGTACGATATTGGGCCTGACTCCAAAGGGTAGCTCCTTGGATATTAAGATTTTGTTTACCGTAAAAATAGAGAGTATTAGGGAGAGGAATAAAGTTACTTTCATGATTGATGGTTTGGTTTTAAATTGGGGCTTGAGAGAACATCCCAAGTCTTACCTTCGGAATGCACAAGCTTTAAAAAGCAAGCTTGCGATTTGACGATTTGAAGGGTTTCGGACTAGATTGATTGTAAATGCCATTATTTAAGCATATTTTCTGCCTTCTACTTATTGTTTCTTTTATGGAAGCCCGCACATTCACGAGTGCAGATGGGGTTCGTAAAATCGTGGCTTCCATTACAGCCTATGATAAAAAATCAGAGGTCGTAAGTATTATTCGGAAAGATGGAAAATCTTTTAATAGCAAGCTTTCTTCTTTTAGCGTTGAAGATCAGGCCTATACTTTAAAATGGCATGAGGGAGCGACTGAAAACTATCTTTATGTCGGTAAGGAATACCCCGGACATCTTCAAATGTTCCTACAAATTTTAAATTCAGGCGGAGTGGGGTATGGCCAAACGGTCTTATATAATCCCGGACTTCCTCCGGTTGCGATAGGAAACGGGCCTACCCCTTTTCTTGCTTGGGTGGACGGCTATGACAAACTAGGCCGGGCGTATAGTAGGTTTAATGCAACGAGAGTAAATTTTGATCTAATCGAAAACAACTGGCGGGCAAGTATATCCTTTCAGGCAAGTCGATCCGTTACCCAAAATACGGGAACTGTGCTTATCCCCTCAGGAAATTTATACGGCATGCCTAGCGTCGGGGGACCCATTCTTTACCAGCAACCACAAAGAATTGTGGTCCTAGGCAAAAACCAAAATCCAAACTCACTGATCGTTTTACCCCGAGGTCCGGCTCCGGTGTTCGTCAATCCTTACACTGGAGGAATGAACATGAATGGAGTTGGAGTGACAGGTGGAGGATACTCGGGGATTACTCACACTCATTCCCGAGGAATGGGAATCTCGATCCGAATAAATCGGTAACTTGGTTTCTTATAATTCAGTGCGAACTTTAAAACCCCACTGAAATTAACTTCAGATGGGAACATCGACTGTTTTCCAAAGACAATACCCCTCATTTAGAATTTTCAATTGAATGTGTTTTGACAGTTGAAAGATAATAGGTCGTTGCCCTTAATAGATTCTATCAGATTACAGTGATTGCACTTCCAATAGAGTGCGAAAAATAAAGCAATAAATCCAACGGGTACCCAAACTTTCATCAAAAAACTTGTATTAAAAAATGAATTTTATGAAGAACAGAATCTCTAAAGTGTTTAAGGGCCCAAGCTTATCTTTCGTTTGGCTCCTCGCATTTTTCTACTCAATCTCCCTTCACTCGGAAGAGGAAGACTTTCGAAAATACGCCATGTTTGCATCCAACGCAGAAAGGCCTGAATCTACCAACCCAATCCCCTCCAGGCTACCCTTTACGTTACAGGCGAATGCCCGCATTGCACTCTTAGGAAACACCCTTTTTGATCGAATGCGAAATTTTGGCCATTTCGAGGCAATCCTACAAAAAGCACATCCCGATCTAAATTTGGTGGTTAGGAATTTGGCTTGGTCAGCGGATGAGATTGACCTGCAACCAAGGCCCGCCAATTTTGCCGATACTGAACAACACCTTACTGCAATGAAGGCAGACATTATTATCGCTGCTTTTGGGTTCAACGAATCGTTTGGTGGAATAAAAGAACTTTCCTCTTTTGAAACTCGCCTGGCAAATTATTTGTTAAATTTAGGGTCAAAATCGTACAATGGGAAATCCGCACCACTTCTGGTGCTGGTCTCGCCAATCGCAAACGAAAATGTCAACGGTGTTTCCGCAGCCAATCTGAATAATAAGAACATTAAGGCTTACTGTAAGTCCATGAAAAAAGTTGCGGACAAACAAAAAGTCGGCTTCGTCAATGTGTTTGATGGAACTGCTGCAGAAATGCTCCTGAAAAAAAACGACCTAACCATAAATGGAGCACATTTAAATGCCCTCGGATATTCTAAGTTTGCAAAAATTTTATTCGAAGGAGTTTTTCAAAAAGAGGCTCCCTCTGTAGATAAGGATATACGCGCCGCGGTGATTGAAAAAAACAGACAACATTTTTATCGATACCGCCCACTCAACACATTTTATTACACCGGTGGAAGAAAAGGGAGTTATGGGTACCTCGATTTTCTGCCCGCTATGAGAAATTTTGATCTGATGACCGAGAATAGGGATCGGCAAATTCACCGCCTTGCCCAAGGCAAAAAGCCTTCCCCCATCATCAATGATTCTAATGTCCCTCCCTTGCCCATCACCAAGGAGAGTAGGGGTGCTAACAAATGGATGTCACCCGAGGAGGAAAAAGCGGCTTTTAAGGTTGATCCCAGATTCGAGGTATCTCTTTTTGCAAGTGAAGAGCAATTTCCTGACATTGCCTGTCCTATTCAAATGAGATGGGACGGAAAAGGTAGAATGTGGGTATCCTGTTCAACCACTTACCCTCATGTCTATCCGGGACAGGCTCCAAATGACAAGATAGTAATCCTGGAAGATTTAGACAAAGACGGAAAAGCCGATCAATGTTCAGTCTGGGCAGAAGGTTTGAATGTTCCTCTGTCATTCGAATTTGGGAATGGGGGAGTCTATGTCTCAGAGGAACCGCACATGACTTTTCTTAAGGATACCAACGGAGATGGAAAAGCGGACTTCCGAGAAATCCCCCTCACTGGATTTGGGTGTGAAGATTCTCACCATGCACTTCATGACTTTGTCTGGACTCCGGACGGGGACCTAATTTTCCGGGAATCTATTTTTCACCACACTCAGGTGGAAACCCCCTACGGCCCAGTTAGACAACAAAATAGCGGCTGGTTCGCCTGGGAACCCAAGCTACACAGACTCACTGCTTTTGGAACTCACCCCAGTACAAATCCATGGGGAGTTACCTTTGATGACTGGGGCCAGCATGTTGCCAGTTACCCAATTTTTGCCTCTGCCCATCATGCACTCGACCCTCCTTACCCAAAACAACACCCAAAGCCTAGTGGGATGCAGGCTTATTCAGGAGTATGCGGACAGGAATTTATTGACTTTCCAAACTGGCCAAAAGAATTACAGGGGATGATGGTTAAAGTCCGCTATAAATCAACCAACCGGGTGGAGCTATTAAAGTGGAAAGAATACGAATACGGATACGAAGAAGAGTATGTTTCAGATATTATATTTTCCTCTAATCTCAGCTTTATTCCAGTTGATCTAAGATACGGCCCAAGAGGTGCGATGTATGTCTGCGATTGGTACAACCCGGTAAAGGGACATGCCCAGTATTCTCTCCGAGATGAAAGGAGAGATCGAAAGTCCGGTCGAATCTGGCGTATCCTGCCAAAGGGAGCAAAAGAAGTAAATCCACCGAAAATTACTGGTGCTACTCTTCCTCAATTGCTCAATCTGCTTAAACGACCAGAATATCGCTACCGTTACTGGGCTAAAAGGGAGATTCGAGAGATGGAACCAATTCTAGTTAAAAAAGCACTCGACCAATGGGTCAAGAAACTCGATACCAATGATCCACGTTTCAGGCATCATCAAGTCGAGGCATTGTGGACTTACCGGAATGTGGAGCAATCTAATATAAAACTCCTTGCGGAATTGCTTCAATGTGAAAACCACAACGCTCGGGCAGCAGCCACACGACAACTTAGACATTGGCATTCATTGACCAATAGGGGAGATGATTTATTACTAAAAGCGGCTCGAGATAAAAATGGGCTTGTAAGATTAGAAGCAGCAATTGCTTGCAGTTATATCGGTACCAAAAGTGCGTTTGAAGCACTGAAAGTTGTAAGCAGTAAACCCAATGATAAACACTTAAGCTACGCCATTAAAACTTCCCTTGGTTCAGCACCCATGAAAAAATTTTGGGATTCGGAAGAATTGGAAGAAAAACAACCACTCCTTTATGCTTTTTTAAACAGACAAAAAAATGTTTATAAAAAAGCAGAACAAACAAAAGAAGATAACAAATTTGACCGACAAAAAAATCTAGTTAAAGTCAAAGTTTCCTGCATGAAGGAAAGAATGCTTTATTCCGTTGAACTTATGGAAAAGACAAACCTTGGAGAATATAAGAGGTCCTTGAAGGGAGATATATATGCAAAAAGAAATCAACCGATACGAATTGAATTCAGAAATCCTGATGCCACGCCACATAACTTTGTTCTTGTTAAACCAAATTCTGTAGAAGAGGTTGGTCTTGCTGCGAACAATATGGCAAAGGATCCAATTGCAGCTCAAAGCGGACAGTTTATTCCGAAATCCAACAAGATAATTGTGCATACTAAAATGCTCAAGCAAGGAGAAAGTGAAATACTTCGCTTTAATGCACCTAAAAAAACTGGGAATTATCCTTTCCTTTGTAGTTTTCCTGGACACTGGACAATTATGAAAGGTAATCTTATCGTAAAATAAACAATAATTATACGCTTAATTAAAAATGAAGATTTTAATAATTAATCTTTTTCTGAGTTTTTCTACTCTGCTGCTGTTAGATGGAAAGACAAATTTTGTTCTTGTCATGACAGACGATCAAGGGTGGGGACAAACTGGCTATTACAATCACCCTGTGCTGAAGACGCCCAATTTAGATAAAATGGCCTCGTGCGGATTACGATTGGATCGATTCTATGCAGGAGGTCCAGTATGTTCGCCAACACGGGCTACCGTATTAACCGGCAGAACCCATGATCGAACCGGAGTGTTTGATCACGGCTATGCATTAAGAACACAGGAAAAAACACTTCCGCAAGCCCTACTTAAAGCGGGATATTCTACTGGACATTTCGGAAAATGGCACCTTTCTGGACTACGAGGAGCGGGTGTTCCAATACTAAAGACAGACCCTCATGGGCCCCACGTATTTGGTTTTGAGAGATGGCTCTCAGTTACCAATTTTTTTGACCTCAACCCAATTATGAGTCGCCAAGGAAAAATCGAAGAGTTCAAGGGAGATTCCTCCGAAATCATAGTTGAGGAAGCCCTTAAGTTCATGGAGCAGGAAGCAAAAAAGGAAAAACCATTCTTCTGTGTCATTTGGTATGGTACTCCACATAGCCCTTGGATGGCACTCGAAGAAGATAGGAAAGAATTTAAAGAGCTAGATAAAAATTCTCAGGATCACTATGCGGAACTTAAAGCGATGGATCGAAGCATAGGGACTCTTCGCAAAGGACTTAAAGATATGGAAGTCGATCGAAATACACTAGTCTGGTTTACCAGTGATAACGGGGGACTACCCAAAATAAACCCGTCCACCACGGGTGGATTGAGAGATTATAAAGGTAGTCTGTATGAAGGTGGGATTCGGGTTCCATCAATAATAGAGTGGCCCAGCAAAATAAAGACGGGCCGAATCAGCAAATATCCTTCTGGTTCAGTAGACATATTTCCCACAATAGCAGACATTGCCGGTATCCAAGAATCTGCTATGCTCAATCCTATGGATGGCGTAAGCCTTACTCCGCTTTTCAGCTCGAAGATTTCAAAAAGGGAAAAACCCTTAGTTTTCAGCAGTCGTGGACGAATGGCAATAATTGACAACGATTGGAAAATGATTTCTCAACCAAAAGATATCGGAAGAAAAATAGAACTGTATAACCTGTTAACCGACTCGACAGAATCTACCAATGAATTTCGACCCAAACACCCTCAAGTAATTCATTTACGAAAAATCCTTGTGGAATCTCGCAAATCCATTGAAAAAAGTGTTAATGGAAAAGACTACCCAAGTGGATCAGTTCTTCCACAACCACCGAGAATTTTCTGGACTGAACTTCCAGAATATAAAAAATATTTGCGGAAATGGAAAGATCGACCCGAATATAAATCAATACTTAAGAAATTTTAATTAAATTTAAATAAATCAATAAAAAGTATTTTCACAATCCTTGTTTTTGGGCTTATTTATCCCTTTCGGCCAAAAGACCTAATATTGTGCTGACCATGGCAGATGACTTGAGGTTTTCTGAATTAGGGTGCTATGGCTCCGAAATAGAGATCCCAAACTTAGATCATTTAGCAAAAGAGGACCTTATGTTTGGCTTTCAAGTGAATACATAACCTGCAGTATGAATTCCCTGTGATCGCCTGGCAGGCTTTCGGAAACTCTTTTAAATTCATTCACTCGAGTGGGGGTAATCTGTAATCTCTCTGTGCCAATGGATTGCTTAACCGTTCGACCCGGCTTGGATATTCCATGATCAATATTGACAAATCTTGAGGGTGCTTTTTTGGAATACAGTAATGCTACTTCATTCATTAAAAGGTCAAAGATAACCTCGAATGCAAATATTGAATTATCTTCGTCAAACCAAATTGTAACCGAAATCGAGCCATCTGTATATTTCACTCTATCTTCCTCCGAAGTAAGGGAATGATTTGGTAATTTCTCTAACATCTTCTGCTGAATAAGGATTGAATTTTTTCTTAATCAATATTTTCTATTTTCTATTGATGAAGGACACTGAGAAGAATGCGAATATAAAATGTACCGAAAACTCATGCAAATTTAAGCAAACTTGCAAGTGGAACAACCGTTGTATGCAGGAAGGACTAAATCTTAGTATTAACAGTAAGAAAACTGCGATGCAGGCAGTAAAACCTAAGCAGAAGCCTAAGAAATAAGCTATTGATTCTCTCGCCTAATTGAAACCGGTTGGTCTAGAATTTCCCTTAGCACAAAGGCACTTTTTAAGGATGCTTTTGAAGAAAGTTGTTTCTTGTAGGTGATTCGCTTTCTCGGTTCAACCTTACTCTCAGTAGAATCCCAAATAGAACCTGAAATGGAATCGTTCAGGGTAGAGTCAATAATTGACTCTATTTCAGGAGAAGCAGAAATAACAGGAAGTGGTGGTTTTTCAACTTCAGTAATTTTGAGAGAAGGTGCAGTTGGAAGGGGTGGGGCGGTCTCCGTTTTCTCTTCGGGTTGCTTTGTAACTTTTTGCCAAGCATCCTTGAGGGCATCTTCAAGTGAAGTATCTGAATCAATTTTCTTTTCAACCGAATCGTCAGGTTCTTTTTTCTTAAAAATCTTACCGATCAACGATGCCAAGATTAACCCTACGATAAATAGGGTATCTAGGTTAATATCAGGCATATTTTAGGAATTAGTCTGTATCCTTAGAAATACTCGATCGCATGTCAGTATCAGCTTCCACATTTCGTAATCGATAGTAATCCATAACCCCTAAATTACCACTACGAAAAGCTTCCGCCATTGCTAACGGTATTTGAGCTTCCGCTTCCACAAGTTTTGCCTGCATCTCCTGGACTTTTGCCACATTTTCTTGCTCTAATGCCACAGCAGCCGCCCGACGGATTTCAGCATGTGCTTGGGCTACCTCTTTATCTGCGGCAGCTTGCGAGGAACGAAGTGCAGCTCCTCGGTTTTCCCCGAGATCCACATCTGCAATATCAATTGATAATATCTCGAAAGCAGTACCTTGATCTAAGCCTCGATCCAGTACTTTTTCTGTAATAGAGTTTGGATTCTCCAAAACTACTTTATAATTTTCAGAAGAACCTATTGTGGATACAATACTCTCGCCAACCCTAGCAATAACAGTCTCCTCCTGCGCACTCCCAACATAACGATCTAAATTACTTCGAACGGTTACTCGAGCTCTCACTTTTACTTGAATGCCATCCTTCGCTACGCCATCAATAGTATCTCTACCTTCGATCACACAATCAATTACCTTGGGGTTAATTGAAGTTCTGACAGCCTCCAAGACCGATTTCGAAGTTCCCCTGGTTGCCAAATCAATTGCGCAGGCACGATCCCAATTTAAAGTGATATTTGCCTTCGATGCCGCAATAATCGACTGAACAGTTTGAACCACATTTCCCTCTGCTAAGTAGTGGGCTTCAAGTTGATCCGTAGTAAGGGGAAGACTTGCCTTAACCGCGGTTACTCTTGCATCGACAATTAACCCAACAGGTACACCCCTTAGGCGCATTGCAAGCAGGGTTGTAAACCCAACTGGAGCTTTTGCAAGAAGTGCCTTCAGCCAGGTACTGAAAAAGGAAATCATTATCAGTGCTATTACAAGACCGCCAATTAGAGCGATTCCGATTCCTATCCATATAATCATGTCTGCCATAATATTATTTGTGTTAAATTAGTTATTTTGTGAGTGAATTTGAAAGTGAGTTGAATACTAGTTAATAAATCGTTTGATTCGAATGCGAAAGTCATCTCTTCCGGTTACAACAATTGATGTTCCTTTCGGTAAAAAACCGTCTTCGCAAAAGGCATCATAATTTTTCTGATTGAGCAAAGTTATTCCTTCCGGTTTGTGTTCTGTTAAAGTTTTTCCTTTTTGTCCAATTATCTCCTCTCCCGGTAATTCCTTATTGCTAATTCCATCAGTAGAACCGGAAAGAAAAAGGTTTTTACCCAGCCTACTTTTGGAAAGCCATTTAAATTCTATAAATACGATCAATAAACCGCCAAATGCCCCTAATATGAAGGTTAGCGTAGGTGCCAGCAAGCCACCGTATTCCAAATATGCGAAGTAAGATGCTAACCCGACGCAAAATGCTCCTGCAAGTCCCAAAATTCCTCCCGGCAAAAAACCTTCTACTAAAATTAATATGTATCCAAATAACAGAGCTGTAAGAATAGATTCCATCAGTTAATTTTTGTCACCGTTAATTCATAATCATTAAAACCGGTTACTTCTACAGAAGCACCCCTTTCGATCTTCCCTAGACTAGATCTTGCATCGTAACGAACTCCGCCAATCTCAACTTGTCCAGTTGGGAAAAGTTCGGAAACTGAACAGCCCCTACTCCCATTTTTAATTTTTTCTTTACTGTCTATTGAATTTGTTTTGGACCCACTCAAATTCCCCACAGTCTCCGCTAATATTAATTGATTCCATATCGAGGTATGCGGCAGAATTCGGGAAAGGAGTAGACCTAAACCGAGCGCAATCGCAATTGCCAGAAAAAGATCCAAGAGTGGTTGTCGAAATAATTCAATGTTCCAAGAAAAGTCAGAGTTGGGCCAAATGTCGACCATCGCCCATAAAATTGACCCGAAGATCATAAAGGTGCCTAAAACAGCGGGGAAAATTAACCCAGGAAACAAAAAGAGTTCTATCACGACCAAAGATACTCCAATAAGAAAAAATATTATTTCTTCTTGTCCCGCTAGGCCTGAGACATATTTGGAGCCAAAGAAAATCAGTACAAAAATAATTCCAGCAACCCCAAAAAACCCGAAACCGGGTGTCTTGAATTCTATAAATAAACCCAGTAAACCAATTCCTATTATAATGGGTCCAACCGAATTAAGCCATAAGCCTACATTCTCTGCCCAATTGACTTCCATTTTAATTAAGCGGTATTTTCCCTCGCCCCACTTTTCATCTAATAATTTATCAATGCTTTCATAAATTCCGGTCCCCAAAAGAGGTTGTAGTGGGTCGCCGTATCCCTTAATTGCTTCTTCTGCAGTCAATGTTAGAAGCTCCCCCTCTTTTTGAATCACAGAACCATCGGCAGCAAGTGGACGCTCACCTTCAATCAAAAGAGTTTCATTCGAGTCCATCATCGAGGCCATGACTCGTGACCGATACCTATATTTTCCAGTGTAACTTCGAATTTTTGCTTTCAAATACGAATTTAATTTCCTCTTCATGGATGAATCGATATCAGCTCCTCCTCCACTCACGGCTTCTGCAGCACCGATCTGGGCAAAGGGGGCAAAGGCAATTTCATTGGTAGCAATTGCAATGTAAGCTCCTGCAGAAATTGCTTCCCTGTTAACATAAGTAATGATTGGGCCATCAAATCGATCAAACGATTCAATGATCTCCTGCATAATTTCAAGAGTAACCCCGAGTTCGCCGCCCGGAGTGTCCATATCAATCACTACAATATCTGCATTTGCTTTAATCGCGTTTTTAAGCCCTCTTCTCAAAATATCTAATATTGGAGATCCGATTTGATCCCGAATGGGAATTTGAAAAGCAATCTTTTCAGAAGTAAGGGTGCTAGAATTTGTTTCTAACCATTCAGGTTGGCTTTCTTCTGAGTCCACCCCAAGCAAACATGAGAATGTGATCGCAAAACAACAAAAGGTAATTAATTTTCGGTATGTAAGCATGGAATTATTCTAAAGTTTAAAAAGCTTATGCTGTTTACACAAATATATTGCACTAAGTTCAAAGAACGGGCAATTGATATCTTATGGAAAGTGTTATTTACCAAAACCAAGAAATTAAGCGATGGGATGTGGGCCCATCTACTTTTCTTGCCTTACCTGAAAAGGGAGCACGTCTTTTAAACTGGCACATTAATATGAGCGATGGTTCCGTTCGCGATATTATCCATTGGCCAGAAGAGAATAATTCAACAAACTTTGAACAAACCCACGGAGGAATCCCCATTCTATTTCCCTTTGCAGGAAAATGTTATGATGCCGGTAATGAAGATCATTGGAGGTCTGGGCAAAACTCACTCCCCATGCCCATGCATGGCTTTGCTCGTAGCTCAGATTTTCGAGTTCGTTCGATGGATCAACACGGATTTGAAGTTGAGCTTAAACCGTCCGATGCAACAAGAGAATGCTATCCTTTTGATTTCACTTTCACGGTGATTTATCATTTTCTTGAATTATCTCTGCAAATTAGCCTTGTTCTAGAAAATGAAGGTCGTGAACCAATTCCATGGTCAGCCGGGTTACATCCATATTTTCAAATACCTTGGCGCAAAGATTTACGACTGGAAGATCATCAAGTTCAAATTGATGCAAAACAAGTCTTTCAATACCAAACCGGAGGAACAATGAAGAAAATTCCCGTATCCAAAGAAATTTCTAGTATGGAAGATCCCAATTTGATTAATCGAGTTTATTACGAATTAAAAAAACCGGTGGCGGAAATATCTCTTCTCAATCAAGAAGAACCCATTAAAATCTCCGAAGTTGGCGGTGCAGAAAGTGGCTCACGTCTTACCTTTGTTACATGGACTCAAGAGAAAGCTCCTTATTATTGCGTTGAACCATGGATGTCTCCTCCCAATTCTCCGGAAAATAAAACAGTTCGTCATGTTCCCCCTGGAGGAAGAGATGAATTTACAATCGAAATTGAATTAGCCTAGAAGCGGTGAAAACGATTAATTTTGGGTAGCAGATAATACCCCGTCCCACAGTTTTATTCTGGCCTCTAAACTTGATTCGACTTCAAGGATTACCTCCTTTTCTTTTTGTTCGCTGTCTGTACATAAATCATCAAGTAATCGGAGTGCCATTGGCCCGTGATGTTCCCCATCTAAGTGGGCATGCCTTTCAAGATAATAATGAAACACTGGCGCTTCTTCTGCGGATATATTTGTCTTCTCAAGTATGCGCTTAAACATTATTGGCACAATACTCTCTCGACCGATCGCGAAAGAAGCTCCTATTTCATGCCCCTTTCCTCGATTTATTAAATCAAAAGTGTAACCCATAAATTCCCTGGATGGTTCAGGTACAAGATTAAAATTTAACGCTTTTTCAATTCCATCCGAACGGACTTGGTCGAGAAAAGAATCGATAATATTTGTGGAGGCTCCCACTTCTCTCATCGCCTCTAAGTAAATTTCAAAGTGACTACTGTAGGATTCTCCCTTACTGCCATAAGATTGATCAGACTCCTCTTCCATCACGATTTCATTAATAAAGCGAACC
Organism: Candidatus Seribacter sulfatis; assembly: GCF_964187635.1. Classification (NCBI taxonomy): domain Bacteria; kingdom Pseudomonadati; phylum Verrucomicrobiota; class Opitutia; order Opitutales; family Candidatus Seribacteraceae; genus Candidatus Seribacter; species Candidatus Seribacter sulfatis. The sequence goes on from NZ_CAXLMO010000016.1 coordinate 63,409, forward strand.
ACATTACCATTCGGGTTAGGAACCCAAGGAGAACCATGCGGTACGTAAATCTCCTGAAGCTTTTTCAAAAGGGACATAAAATCCCAAACCGCAAATACATGGTGCTCCATAAACAACCTTAACTCAGAAAGTGTATTCAAATTGGTAAACACTTGATGGGATTCTAGCTTTTTAGAAAGGGGGTCAACGGTAGTAAGATTCATAGGTAGAATTTTATTCAATAAATTAAATTATTCAAAGTAAGAATTTCTAAAAACTGGCGCTCCCGCTGGGAGTCGAACCCAGATCTTCGGTTCCGGAGA
>NZ_CAXLMO010000017.1:0-9822 GCF_964187635.1 Candidatus Seribacter sulfatis
CTAGAATTATCGTCCACACCATCTAAGTCACTATCCAAATAACTATAATTGTAAGTTGTGGATTGTCCTGGAGAATATTGAATAACGAATTGATCAAAATCTTCGTTATACGCATTCCCTGCAGTTTTCCACCAACTACTATCAAATAAAATATTATTACTTCCTTGCTTTACATAAAATCTTTCCGGCGCTGTTCCCGCATTAACTTTTAATGTTAGTGTACCTCGGTCATAACGAACATCCTTTGTTGCAGTCCATCGGCTCAAGTTTGTTCTTCCGTTATAAGCCGTGTCATCATCAGAATCTACATTCCTGTGCTCGTAGGTATCGGGTGCTGTTGGGTTTTGCTCAGTTTCATTCAAACCACTGTCAAAATCCACACTTTCCTGAAATATATAATGCCCCTGGAATTTAGTGCCTTGCAAATCGTATAGGGTTTCCTTCAAGCTTTCAAATTCTGCATGATACATTCCCCGCTCAGAGGAACTGATCAAATCATTGGAAGCGGAACCTGCAACACTTGCCATTCGATCCATTACTTGGGGAACATTTTCCAACCCGGCATCTTGAATTTGGGCATAAGTCAAAAAATTCTGTATGTTTTGAACTTCAATTTTCTTGCGATCACTTAAACTACTCATCCTGGCAGAGTAACTAGCATCCCCTGAGTTACCTTTCGTTATCGCAACCTCAGTTGCACTAACGGATAAGGCTTTATTGGTGCTACGCTGGAGGCCAAGAAGTGCCTTACTAGTTGCATGCGACAGGTTCCCAAAAATAGATGCATTGGGAGAAAGCATGGGACTTACAAAAGTTTTCCTACTAAGTTTTGATTAATGCCCTGAGCTTGGACAAGTAGTGCACTAGTGGCCTGTGAGCGTAAGCTCTTTTTTGCAAAATCGATTGAAGTGGATGCAAAATCTCTTTCTTTTTTAGCAAGGTGTGCCTGTTCCGCCACAAAATACGAATCCAATCGATCTGTGGACATCATAATTTCATTTGTAACCGACCCTATTGTAGCCCTTTTATCAGATATTGTATCCAGTTCATCTAAGATTTTTGCTCCTGATAAAGAAGCGTTTGCTTCGTTATTAACCGAGTATCCTGAAAAATTATCAAATGCAGCGGGCTCAAAAATTATTTTATGACTACCCGCATTGATGGAAAGAGAATTTTCGCTGGCTTTGAAAAGGTTATACCCTTGAAACTGAATATCCTGCAATTCGGCAAGGTCCAATTTAAGAGTTTCAAATTCAGCATTTAATAAGGATCTTTCATTTGAACTGATAAGAGAATTAGAAGCAGAACCAGCAATGCTTCCCATTCGATCCGTAATGGCAAAGGCTTTCTCTAGTCCGGCATCCTGCATTTGCCCAAAACTTACTAAGTTTTGTAAATTTTCAGACTCGACTTTTCTATTGTCGCTTAAGCTGCTTAGTCTGGCTAAGTAACTCGCATCACCAGAATTTCCTTCTGAAATCGCCAACTCGGTGGAGTGAACCTTAAGCGATTTACTAATGCTCCTCTGTAAATCGAGCATCGCTTTTCCCGTAGCGTGGGAAAGGTTTCCATAAATTGGTGAGTTAGGTGAAAGCATAGAGATATTAAAATAATTGCCTCCATGCAATGAGAATAGCGGAATACCGCTCGCGCATCCTTGCGCACGACTACACAAAACCGTCTTCCGCAAGGTAAGTCAAATATTATTTCACTTATTTCGATTCCACCAAGTGGCTAGAACGCTCCCAATCAAACAATGAATTACGGCACTCAATGCACAGGGAGCCGGCACCATCGGCAAATGTGAAAAATGTTTACTCGCCAAAGCCATACCCAACCCGGAATTTTGCATTCCTACTTCAATCGAAAAAGTTCGACAGTCCAATCGATCTCTTTTGAAGAGTAATCCGATCATAAAACCAAGAAAAAAACCGCCCAAATGAAGCAAAAGAACGGCAATTACTAATAGGTACCAATACTCTAAAATTATGTTTCTTTTAGCTGCCAATACATAACCAACAATTAATAATATAAATAATACTGATATTAATGGGGACACTTTTGAAACCTGATGGGCAGAATTTTCGAATAACTTTTTCCATAGCAATCCAAATAGAAGAGGTAGTAAAACAATCAGTAAAATACTCTTGAGTAGTCCCCACGAGTCAACCGGGACATAATGTCCTGCGTATAAGTTCATGAGCCAGGGGGTTAAGAAAATAGCGAGTATCGTAGAAACGAGAGTTAAACTCACCGATAGCGCCAAATTTGCTTTTGCCAAAAAAACCACAACATTTGAGGCAGTCCCCCCCGGACAGCAGGATACTAAAATTAAACCGACCGCCATTTCAGATGGTAACTGAAGCACCCAAGCCAATCCCGCTCCCCATGCTGGCATGATTAAGAACTGAGAAAAAACTCCCAAGCCCACTACTTTTGGTTCTCTCCAAACACGAATAAAATCGTTGGGCTGCAGGGTCATTCCCATACCCAACATAATAATACCTAAGCCCCATCCAATCGCATCTTTCCCGTACCACAAAAAACAGGAAGGTTCAATAAGGGCAAGTATTCCTACCAATACCGACCAAAGCGGGAAGAATTGAGTTGCCCCCGCGGCGATCCGTTCCACCCTATTTTGTATCTTCAAATTATTTTACCAATCCCATTAGAAATCAATGAAAACAAAACTTAAGGTCAAGATTTCCCTCGTACTGGCAACTTCTATAATCATAAATATATTTCTTATTTGGGAGGTTTTTCGTCTTCGAGATGAGAATAGAAAGATGAATAATAAAGGCAGTTCATCAAGCCAGAGTTTGGAAGAGTATTGGGATGAAAATCAACCTTTAGAAAAGGAGGGAAACAAGCCTTAATTCGCAATTTCCCAAAATTCAACCTCTCCCCACAAATGTCCCCAGCCTTGAAATTGGGGGGAAATTCTAAAATACCGGGCGTTCACCGCTCGTAAATCTAGCTCAGCCCACGCTCCCTTTCCCTTTTCAGTAATAAAACCATCATACTCGTTAAAGTCCAAAAATTGCTTTCCATCCTTACTCACCTCCACTTTAATCTCTGCTAATTCATCCGCTCGGTCGGTTGCTTGGAAGTAAATCCTAATTACACCGATTCTCTTTTCTTCACCCAAATCAAAGGTCACTACCGGGTTTACCTTAAACCAAGCCGTCCAAGTCGAGCGCCAGCCGTCTTCAGGCAATTTCCCGTCCATTAAAAGAGAAACATTCAATCTCCCCGCATCCATAGTTGGGTTCTTGGAGGTGGATACTTTTACTATTGGGGATAATCGATATTTCTTAGAATCACCATCCCGGGCACGACTTTGTGAAAGTACTAATGTGCAGCTCAAAAATACACTTAAAAAAACGGGCAGGTAAAATAAATTCCTTTTCATATACCTTTTTTGATCCAATTAATAGTTTCCTGCAAGTTTCATTACAAAGAACTGGCAATAATTTTCCCATCGAGATAAACATCCGCCCAAACCCAAAATCCATTTTTTCCGCGCTCTAAATTTCTGATTCGCACATGACTTGATTCTTTTAATATCCGACGAAATCGATGCCATTGTCGAAAGGCAGTGCTTACTTTAAGTGGATCCGGGTCGGTAAGAGATTCTACATTCAATCCTCGGACTTTTATGGTTAGTGCCCGTCCAAAAACAGGATTTAACTCTTTTACATGGGCAACAAATGTATTTCCATTCAGGGTTTCAAGGATATCACTTGAAACATCCAATTCAAAAGTGGAAGGAAAGCTTCGATTAACCGATGCGTTTTGACTCGAACATGCAGTCATAAATTGCATAAAAGTGAATAGTCCAATCAGTAAAACTCGCATCCATAGTAAATAGAATACGATTGCTCTTCGAGTCAACCCTTGGACTATTTGACAATCATAACTTTCGATTCACCATCCAGTGGCAACCCGACTCCTCGGCGATCTTCATAAACATTCTCTCTGCTTTGTTTAATTTCCTTCCTTTTCGAACTGAAATACCCCATGTGCGGGCTAATTTTTTGGGCCCCAATGCAAGGCTGACTAGTTCTCCCCGCTGGACCTCTTCCTCGACTGCCCAGTCGGCAAGAATTCCCACTCCCATTCCGACTTTTATTAATTCCTTACTCGCTTCGGGACTACTAATTTCCATAAATGAGGAAAGTCGAATTCCCCTTTTATCAAAATAATCAGTAATAATTCGGAATGTATAACTGCCTTTATTGTAGAGAATGAAATTCTCAACCCCTGCATTATCCCAATCAATCCTCTTGGTTTTGACCCAGGGATGAGAAGGAGAAACCACCACCCTTAATTCATCGTTGAAACAGGGCATGAATTCAATTTCTGGCATATTAAAAGGCGACAATGTAACCGCCAGGTCAATTTTCCCTTCGCTCAAAAGTTGTAAGCATTCGGGTGTATCCTCACATTTCACCTCAAACCGGCATGGAGATTGAGTTTCTTTAAATTCTTTTAAAATTGATGGGAGAAAAAACCGACAAGCCTGTGTACTCGCACCTAATCGAATGCGCCCTGTGCCAAATTTTTCAAAACCATCCAATTCGTCTCGAACATTTTCCATTTCAACAAGAAATGGGCGAACAAAATTCAATAATCGATCACCCGCTTGTGTTAAAGAAACTTTTTTTCCCTGCCGACTAAAGAGTTTGCAACCTGCCTCATCCTCTAAATTTTTCATTGAATGACTCACTGCTGATTGAGTGAGAAAAAGATGTTTTGCTGTTTTGGTAAAACTTCCAGTACGGCAAAGCACATCAAAAGCTTCAAGTTGCCTAGTGTCAAATGGACGAATTCTTTTCATATTTCCAACCAATTAGCAAATCACGAACCAACTTTGTATTTTAAGGATTTTTGCACGAATTATGACAATCTGAAATGAAACCCGAACTATCTTCGCCACCTCAATTACAGCAAGGCATTACAAATATTTATATTCTCGCTTGTGTGTATGAAAAGAAATCCATAACTTTCAGTCATGTGCAGCATATTTAAAATTATTACAGCTTGCATCCTACTTCAATTGGTAACAAGCGATGGGCGTGCTCAACTGCACCCCATGGAAGCGTTTGGTAGAACTCTGTTCGATTCCTTTAGGCAAGCTGACTTTAACAGTTATTACAATCGCTCCATTTTTTCTTTGAATGAAAAATCCTTCAAGTTTTTTCTGCAGAATATTGAAAACAAAACCATTCAGGAAAATCTCATTTCTCAACACAAACAAAATTTTCCAGCACATTATTCACTCAATGAAAAATGGAAGGTTGCATTCCAACATTTGTGGCGAAATGAACTTCGTCACATTGCCCGATATTCCCCTTCTCAAGTTCGAAACGAGTCATTCATTCCGATTCTCAAGGAAGCATCCGATTACAATATACAATGGGAAACAACTCAACTACTTGCTATTGAAGTTCTCCTTCCCGTCAGTTGGAAAAATGGAAGGTTTCAAATTAAAAGTGACCAAGGAATCGATTTAAATCAAAGCAACGAAAGAATTTTGTTTTTAGATCGTAACTTAGATTATCGCTTAACCTTGAACAAATTCACGTATTCAAAAACATTTATGATTGGGTCAGATCCTGAAGACTCAGATCAAGCCTACAAACAAGGCATCCTGGGGAACGGATCGGGGCAGGGTGATATTTTGATCAGGTTTAATTCCGCTACTCCTTCTAACCTATTCTACTTTTGCCCGGATCAACTGGGTGCTGGCGGTCCTATAATCATTAAAGATATGGACGACATGAACAAACCGAACCAGAGAACAGACCTGTTGCTTACCTTTTCCTTCGACCAACCTTCCAGGGCTTTTCAAATCATTCTTAAAGATGTATTACTCTCAAGCCGGGGTCCTATTTTCACAGAGAGGCCAAAATTTCTTGGCGAGGTATCCCTTCCTCGCGGATTATCTTATCCCAATTAATTTAAATTCTCGGCTTATCTAAAATAACCTCAGTCAATTGACCGTTTTTATAACGTGATATATTAAAGAGGTCTCCCTTTTCATTCCACCTTCGAAAAACTCCGCTTGCTTTTCCATCAAACCACTGCCCTTCCTCTTTTAAGTTTCCATTGGGCCACCAAAATCTCTCCATTCCGTCTTTTCGTCCTTTAAAAAAATCTGCTTCACCACGGGGAGTACCATCAGGATAAACTTCCGATGCTCGACCGGAAAAAGGATTTCGTTCGACATCATAATGCCACAAGCCGGTTGTCTTATCCATAACTAAGCCACTGCCGTTAACCGTTTTTAATTTTAAAGAAAGGCGGGAATTCTCCCATTGTAAGGTTTCTATTTTTAACTTTAATTCTTTTAATTGTTGTTTTCGGCCAAATGCTGAATCACCAAGTTGTTCTTCCGATACCTCTTCACTCGTGGTCTCTGTATCCAAACAACCAACCAAAAATAATAAGGTCGCAGTGAGCCAAATGAAATTAAGCTTCATCCCATTATCGAATAGAGCCTAACCGGTCAAATGCAAGAGCAATACAATTGGTATGCAATATTTCGACAATCGAATAACCTCATGTTCATATTTTCAAAAATCTAGACCAAATCGCACTTTATTCTTTGAATAATATATCATTTTAAATAGGTTGGTTACTTACTCATGAAAATATCAGAAATAAAAAATATACTGAAGCAACTCAAAGAAGTTTCTTTCGTTTTACCGAATGGAAATAATGTTCCACCCCACTTTCACATTACTGAATTGGGAATTATTTCCAAGGAATACATTGACTGCGGGGGAACGATCCGAAAAGACAAAACCGCCAATTTTCAACTCTGGACTGCAGATGACTTGGACCATCGAATAGAACCCGAAAAAATCATTGATATTATTGATATCGCCGAAAATTCAATCGGTTTAGGCGATCTTGAAGTAGAAGTAGAGTATCAAACAGAAACCATTGGAAAATATGGTCTCGAATTTGTAGAGGGCACATTCCACCTTTCTTCCACTCAGACCGATTGCCTGGCCAAGGATAAATGTGGAATTACCGAAAAACCGGAACTTCCCTCCGATACCTCCTCTTGCTGTAGCCCCACTACTGGTTGTTGCTGAAGAATCTTCCAAGGGATAGAAAAGGCTCTCCTGTCAGGTTACCTTTTATAATCATAATATAAAGAGAAGGAAACACTGAGGACTAACACAACGGAAAATCCTCCGCCCAATAATTTCATATTATCCTCCTCCCTCATTCCGACCACCCAAAGGGAGTATGCGAATACCGAAGCAGCAAGTAAAAGCAGAATTTTGACTAGTACACGGTACAACATTAAAAAGTTACTAGAATAGAATCTCTTTTTTTGAAAGTCGTTTAATTCAATACTTCCAACATTTCTTTTGTATAAAAGAAAAATGGAGCCGAGAATCGGATTCGAACCGACGACCTACGCATTACGAATGCGCCGCTCTACCAACTGAGCTATCCCGGCAAATTTAAATAGTTTGTATAACTTGATGGATGTGCAGTTAGTTTTCAAAACAATTCCAAGGCTAGAGCTCAAGTTTTAATGAAAACCTCGAAGTAATGAGGAAATACTTCAGATAGAATAAAGGTGAAGTTTTCAAAATCTTCCCGTAATTTCCTTTATTGGCTCGAGATTGTGTTCCCAGTCTAGTACATCTAAAGATAAAACTATGGGGCAATTATTAAATGCGGAACCACAAAGAAGTAAATTTTCTTCCATCTCCAAGTACATGTTTTGGTTAATGCTTCGAAACTTTGCAACTAGGCAATGGGTATTTTCAAAACCGGGTCACGATAAGGGTAGTCGAATGTTCACTCTGCCAGGATGTATTATCGCATCCCCTTCCCGACCACATGACAACGAAACCACCGAGGACTATGTTCATTTCTGGGTGCGGGATGGTGCCCTGACTGTAAATGAATGCATTTACCATGACCTCCCCACCAAGGAAATGCTCGATGATTACGTGAGCTTTAGTTATACGATACAAGAAACCGCCATTCGGGCTGGAAGAGGCGCACATGCCTGTTTCAATATTGACGGAACGGAACGATCGTGGGGCGAACAGGGGGATGGTCCCGGACTACGTATTTTATCCATTTTGGAAATTTGGGATCAATTGAGCGAAGAGGCAAAGTCTACTGCCCGCAAGATTCTAGTGAGAGACCGCCAATATATCATCGAGCATTATGACGGAGACACAGATAATGCGTGGGAAGAAATCACTGGTAACAGTTTTTTTTCCCGGACTGCCCAAAGACAGGCAATTGATAAGCTGGAAAAATCCTCATCCAAAACCGGTATTGCTCCAGAGAAAAAGATTCCCGAAATCATTCAAGCTTTAACCACATTATTGGAGGAACATTGGGCAAGTGATCTCGGACATTACCGTTCAATTTTGAATGGAAAAGCAAAAAATGGCACATTAAGGGGTCATGAACTCAACATTGATATTGTTTTTGCATGCACCTATAATGGATTGACCTGCTTTGATGAACGTATGATTGCCACTGTGGCGAAACTGAGGGACGAGTTTGAAAAACTCTACCCCATCAACGAGCAGGACCGGGCATTAGGTATTGGCCCCTTAATAGGACGATATCCGGGCGACAAGTATGATGGAACCGTAAATCAAGGGGAGGACATGGGACATCCATGGCCACTCTGTACCGCTAATCTAGCCCGCTATTACTACCAATGCATAGTTGAAATTGCCAATGTTCCCTGCGTTACCATTACCGATCCAATGGAACCTTTTTTCAAGCAGATCGGCTTCAAGCAAAGCGGAAAGATTAGTAAATCATCACGGGAATACGACGACTTGCAAGCTGCACTATTAGGTGCTGGCGATAAGTTGATGCGTGCAATCGTATACCATTCCGATCACTTAGAATTAAGTGAGCAATTTGACCGCACCCATGGTACTTGCATGAGTGTAAGAAGTTTAACTTGGTCGTACTCCTCTTTTATTGCCTCTTCAAGGATTCGCGAAAAGGCAATATCGCAACTCTAAATTATTACTTTAAAGCTAACTAGTGGCAAGATCGGGTACCGGAAGTAACCGCATTCAATTCTTGGTCGTTTTTACCCGTATCTTGTTTCTGCCGATCGTTTTATAATTTAAATTTTTAATCGCCCCTTTTGCTTCACTTACATTTGGCATTTCAATAAAACCAAATCCTTTTGAAGATCCACTTTTGGGGTCTATCACCAATGTGCAGTATTCGATTTCTCCAAATTCCTTAAATATATTTACCAACTCTTCCTCCGTTGTTAATCGATCCAAGTTGCGTACCAGTAATTTCATTTAATTATTTTAGTGTAAGATGAGAATAGTTTCTTTTGATGAAGATTTCATCCTAATTAGTTTGGAGGCTAGATAAAGCATTAAAGGAGAAAGATTCACTTCTGATTCTTTTCGCGTGAATAATTATTCACTGCATTACCAAATTAGGTTGATTCAGGGTAATTGCGTTTCATTAGAGTGAGGAAATTGATCGCTAAATAACTAATTAAGAATAATAAATTACAAAGAGATTCGTACTTTTCATTGAATCGTTTATGGTGGTCGAACTTGAATAGAAGGTAAAATTGGCATTTGCCGTTAATAGGGAAAGGAAAAACATGAAAAAAACATTTCAATTAGCACACGAGAAAATTAAGTATCCCCGAATGATCGAGTCGGTAAAAGCGGAGGTCAGAAAGCATTTGAAGCGTTGCCGCAGGAAAAGCCTACCCAAAGGTGCAGACTTTTGGGACTTTAATTGCAAGTTTGGAGATACCGAAAAACATGCAACCAGTTGTCA